>JAUWMK010000146.1 GCA_030613185.1 Promethearchaeum sp. | reverse complement strand
AAATATCCAATATATCTTCTACTGCAAATGGTTTACCCGTATAATTCAAATATTTCTGTTTTTCTGGGATACTTAAATCGCAGTACAATTTCAATACATTAGCAAACTGGCCGGATGCATTGTTTTCTATTATAATTACCTTCTTTGCTTTGTTTAGAATTTCTTTTGTATTGGGGTGAAGTGGGAAAAGTTGATGAAAATGCATCATAGCGATTTCTTTATTACCGAATTCTTCAATTGCTTCTTTTACAACCGTATAGTTCGATCCCCAGCAGATAACCAGCGTTGAAAAATCAGGTGCTCCCACTATTTCTGGTTCATTAGCGACCGCTTCAAGCAATTTTAAGCGTTTATAATAACGTTTTTTAACCATTTCAGGTCGAATAAATTCCATATCCTCGGTGATTTGTCCAGCTTCTGTATGCTCATCTGAATCTGCGCGAACTAATCCGTCGCCATATCCTGGAATTCCTCTGGGAGATAAGCCGTCTTCAGTGAATTTATACCTTAAATAATCTTTTTCGGTTTTAATGAAAGCTTTTTCTACTTTAATTTTTGAAAGATCGAATTTCGGAATATTATAATATCCATCAACAAAATTTTGGTCAGTTAGAATGAATACTGGGATTTGATATTTATCGGCTAAATTAAATGCTTTTTGGGTTAAATAAAATGCCTGCTCAATCGTTCCTGGTGCAAAAATAATCCTTGCAAATTCCCCATGTCCCGCATATAGTGCCAAATTTAAGTCTTCCTGAGCGGTTCTTGTTGGTAGCCCAGTAGCAGGACCTGGTCTTTGAGCAATATGAATAACAACTGGGTTTTCCATTATACCTGCTAATGAAACACCTTCGGTCATTAGCGCAAACCCGCCACCAGAAGTTGAAGCTAAAGCTCTTGCTCCTGTATACCAAGCAGCGATTGTTTTATTTATTGCCGCGATTTCATCCTCTGCTTGATCGATAATAATCCCAAACTCTTCCGAATTAGCTGCGAGAAATTGTAAAGCTCCCGTGCTTGGAGACATTGGATAAGCTGAAATAAAATTACATCCCCCCGCAATGGCGCCTAGTCCAACAGCTTGATTACCATTTAGTAATATTTCATCAGCAATATTATTATTTGTGCTCAAATTGATAGCATATTTTCCATTTTCAACAACTTGCTTGCCCAGTTCATAACCCTTTAGAAAGGCGGTGTAATTATTATCAATTATTTTGGAACCTTTTTTTGAAAATCTATTGGTAAGAACATTTTTTGCAATATTTTGATCTGCTTTAAAAATTCCAGCGATTGCTCCTACGGCAACAACATTTGCATAAATTTTACTTCCGACTTCGCTTGCAATTTTTGAGAATGGTAACGAGATTATTTGCTCTTCTTTTAAATTCTGAATATCATCTACTAATGATGGATCTGTAATTATCATCGAATGTTCCGATAATCTTGATTCTACATGTGAAAATGCAGCTAAATTTAGAGGGATTAAGAGATCTATACGATTTACAAAGGCGCTGACACGATTTGATGAAACTCGAATTTCCGTTGAGTTTGAGCCACCACGAACGCGAGATTCGTATTCTTTAGTTGCAAAAATGTTATACCCACTCATTTTTAGTATGCCTACTAACAACTCCTCAACCGTTTGAACTCCTTGTCCTGCTGCTCCCGCAATAACGATTGAGATATCACTAACTTTTTTTTCCATTATTTTCGACTCACGTAAAATTTGAATGCGTTTCAAATAAATTATATGATTATAATTGATTGATATTACTTGTTTAAACTTTAAATTTAAAATTATGAAATTTAAAAAGGACAAAAATAAATTATAAAAAGAGGTTTAGTAAACCTATTTATAAAAATATAAAAATTGAGGAATTATAAAAATGGCAATTTGGATATGTTCAGTTTGCGGTTGGGAGTACAATGAAGATGAAGGTCTCCCTAATGATGGTTTTGAAGCTGGTACAAAATTTGAAGCCTTACCTGATGATTTTGAATGTCCTGTATGTGGGGCAGGAAAAGACGATTTTAATAAACAATAAAAAATTTTTTTTTTTCTGATTTTTTTATTAATTATCTTTCAATTTTTTGACCCACAATAAGGACAATATTGAGCTTCTTCATTTTTATCAATTTCAGTTCCACATTCCCTGCAAAATCGCTGATCCCCGCTTGTTTGTATCTCAATTTCTTTATCTTCTTTTTCAGGTTGTTTTGAAATTTCCACTAACTGCATTTTTCCTGTTGTTTGAGAGAAAGTTCCGCGTAGTTGACCAGAACCTTTCAAATCTAATATAATGGCTTTAATGTCTTTTGGAGAAATCCCTGTGTTTTTTGAAATTTCTTCATTCGAGATATTAGGATTTTGGGTAAATTCGTTTAGCACAATATTACGTAATTTGGGTTTATTAGTAAACGCTCTAATTTGGCTAATCAAAATACTTAGTCCGATTACAATTTGGATTATATTCCACAAGCTATTTCTTACACCATTAAATCCCCAATAAAGGAAAGCTCCCGCGATTATCAAACTGCAAAAGCTAAAACCTTCAACATATGAATTTTTTTCATACTTCATATCATTAAATTAGAAATCACTAAATTAAAAATATTTGTTTAGGTCTATAAGAAATTTTTCTTGATCGATTTCTGGAGCAAAACATTTGAAATTATGGCAGAGATAAAAGGTTGTTTTATTTTGTATAATTTTTAGGTCAGATAGGAATTGATCATTGTCTGTGGGCAGCTTTCCTTGAAAGAAATTTAATCTTGGTATATATTTAGAGAATACTTCTTTCTGGAATTTATCGAATTGGAGCGAGAGTTTTTGTTTTTGATCTTGTGGAATAATAATTTTTATATCTGTACTTCCAAAAATTAAGCGTTGTAGAGAAATGAAATATGTAGCGTTTCCAAGTGGTGAGTTTTTTGCTTTAATGTATAATTCTTTTAAGATATCATCTGCGAGATCGAAGAATTTCGATTCATTAAACCAATAATGCGCTTGTAATAGATTTTCCGCCATTACTGAATTTGAATTCGGCAGTGGAGCATCAAAAAGTAATTTAGGCCTGGCAATAATATCTTTTTCTTTAACATCACTGAAATAATAGGTATTTCCAGAACTATCCCAGAAATGTTCGTGAACGTAAGTCAAAAGTTTTTCAATTCTTTTTAGTAAAGCCATTTCATGAGTAATATTAAACTCGTCCAATAAAGCCTGGATGAAATAAGCGTAATCATTTAAATTTCCGGATATTTTAGGGAGATCTTCAATGAAAATTCTATAAAGATGTCCTGATTCTGAATCAAACATAGTGGTTCTTAGAAATTTGGAGATATTTGTTGCCAATTCTAAAATTTTATTCCCGAAAGGGTCATTAACAAATATTTTATAAGCAGAATATAGACCGTGAAGTGTTAAGGAATTCCAAGCAGTAATTACTTTATTATCTAAGCCAGGTTTCACCCGATTTTTTCTTCTTTCTAATAATTTCTGTTTGATATTTGCTAAAATTTCTTTAATTTTATCCAAATCTTTATTAATTTTATTGCCAACATCTTCTAACTCTTGAACTTGATGAAGGATAATTTGATGATCTTCGAAATTTCCGTTTGGAGTAATCTCAAAAACAGAATAGAAAACCTCTTTTTCTTCATCGGATAGAAGTTTATCAAGTTCATTTTTCTTCCAGACATAGTATTTACCTTCTTTTCCGTCCGAATCCGCATCCAAAGTCGAATATAGCCCTTTCTTTTCAGTATCCATGTACATATCTCTTTGGATCCATTCAATAATTTCTCTTACAATTTCCATATATCGAGTTTTATTGAAAAATTGATAAGCTTCAGAATAAGCAACAAGAGCCATTGCATTATCGTATAACATTTTTTCAAAATGTGGGACTAGCCAAAATTTATCGACTGAATATCTATGGAATCCTCCCCCAATTTGATCATAAATTCCTCCGCTTGCCATTTTATCAAGTGTTATTTGCACGTTTGAAATTATTTTCTTAGAAGTAGGTTTATCAAAATTTGGGTCTGTCTCTTTAATTTGGCGCATGATCATAGTAAGTGAAGGAAAATTGGGAAATTTCGGCGCGCTTCCATAGCCTCCATTTTGTTCATCAAATCCGAGAAGGAATTCTTTTAAAACATCATCATACAATTCTGGATTAAATTGAACGATATTTGTTTTGGATGCTTGAGAACTTCGATTAAAAACATTAAGGATTGCGCTATTTATTTCTTCACCTGCTTGATCTATTTTTTGTCTATCAGAATTATACAAATTAACTAATTGATTAAGTAGGTCGGGAAAACTAATAATTCCGAAGCGCGATTGTGGAGGAAAATATGTTCCGCCAAAGATTGTTTTTTTATCTGGAGTCAGAAAAACGGATAGTGGCCACCCACCCCTTTTTCCTAGTAATTGAACAACAGTCTGATATATATTATCAATGTCGGGGCGTTCTTCTCTATCTACTTTTATTGAAATAAAGTGTTTATTTAAAATTTGAGCAATATCATCATCTTCAAATGATTCGTGAGCCATCACATGGCACCAATGACACGCACTATAACCGATCGAAAGAAATATCATTTTATTTTCCTTTTTCGCGAGTTCAAATGCCTCGGAATTATATGGATACCAGTTTACAGGATTTTTTTGATGTTGTTTTAGGTAAGGAGATGATTCTCCTTTTAGATGGTTCATAATTTAATTAGCGGTTTAGAGAAATTTTATGTTTTTGATTAAAAAATAAAGGCAAAACTCAAGATCAGGCAATAATCCTAAAGCATTTTTTAATCTTAACATTCAAATTTATTCAAACAGCAAGATAAAAAATGGTATATTACAAGTTAATTTCATGTATAATAATTTGTAAAGGCTTTTATTATTTTAAAGTGATATATCATCAGTGAGACTATATATACATAATTATTCAAATTGAAAAGGAGAAAAAAGGAAGATATATATGATAAAATTGGTAAAAATTAGAAATATTTGCAAAATAAAGAAAGTTTTCATTATGATTTTCTTGTTTTCGTTTATATTTTTAGGACTAAACCCCGTGACCCCTGGGAATATGCTGCAAACTGAGAAGATTGGAGAAAATTTGTTAATATCACCATTAACTGCGGAAGTTCATGATCCGATTTTTATTGTGGGTAACACTGAATTGATTGCGTTTTGCGCAGATAACGGAAAGGATGGTTTATCTTGGGCTACTGCTTATGTGATAAAAGATTATGAGATTGATGCAGAAGCTTCAGGTTGTGCTATTGAGATTAGTGACACAACTTTATTTTTAATAATTCAAAATTGCACTGTTACGAATTCAGAGGCTGATAATGACGCTGGAATATATCTCAATAATTGTACGAATGTAAAAATTACAGGATGTAATTCGAGTTTTAATCCTGATTATGGTATTCATTTATATGATTCTCATGATTGCATAATTTCGGGAAATAATTTATCCAATAATGATTATGGGATACGTTTGGCTGCTTGTAGCGATAATGTCATCTCTGGAAACAACGCATCCTATAATACAGAAAGAGGGATACTTTTAGATAACGGATGTTATAATAACACAATCTCTGGGAACGACGTGTCTAAGATTACAAATTTTGGGATAGAACTAAATACAAATTGCGATAATAATACTATCTCGGGAAACAATGCATCCAATAATGTATATGGGATATATATAGAAGATAGCGATAATAATATCATCTCTGAAAATTATGCATCCCATAATGATTACGGTATAGATCTAGAGCTTGAATGCTATAATAACATTATCTCGGGAAATAATGCATCCGACAATTCAGCCAGTGGGATACAACTAAAAGAAAATTGTGATAATAACACTATATTGGAAAATTTTGCATTAGATAATTATGACGGGATATATATAAATGACCAATGTGATAATAATACGATCCTGGGAAATTATGTGTCCTATAATGATTATGGGATAGAATTATATGTCAATTGCGATAATAACATTATTACGGGAAACAATATGTCCTATAATGATGAAGATGGGATATTTCTATATAGCTTTTGCGAAAATAATACTATTTCTAATAATTTTGCATCCCATAATATAGATAATGGGATTGAACTATATGAAAATTGTGATAATAACATTATTACGGGAAACAATATGTCCGATAATAATTATGGGATATATCTATATATTAATTGCGACAATAATACTCTTTCAGGGAATGATGTCTCCTATAATTTCCGAGGGTTATATTTCGAGGAAAATATAGAGGATAACACTATATGGATGAATTATATCAGTAATAACTCAAATTATCAAGGTGAGTCAGATATTTCTTCAAATTGGGATAATGGAACATTGGGGAATTATTGGGGGGATTTCAGAGAAAAATATCCGGATGCAACCAGTAGCAATGGTATTTGGTGGGATTGGGAGTATGAAGTTGATCCTGGCTACAATGACACAAGACCCCTAGTTCATCCTGGTTTTCCAGAAATAAGTTCGTCAGCAAATATAGACTATATGATTGGTGATGAAGGGAACGAAATTTCATGGACGATCAGCGATTCAACGATTTTAGATCCCACATATTGGATTTATTTGGATGGGGTTGAGATTCAAACAGGATCATGGAACTCGGGAAGTATTTTCTCCATTAATGTAGATGGATATTCTGTCGGAACGTATAATTATGTTCTCAAATGTAATGATGGGACTGCATGGGGATGGAGCGAAGGTCAAATTGTAGTCAACGTTAACGAAGTTCCCAAACCAGTTTTAATTACTACAAGTCAAACAATATCTACCGAGAATATTACAGTAGAATGGTCTGAAGTGGTTGGTGTCGATTCATATAATGTTTATGTAAATGGAACACTTATCAATAGCACAGATACCTTGGAGCAAAATATATGGCTAAATGAAAGCGGAACTTATATAATTACGGTTACTGCAACTTACGGTGCAGAGGAATCTGAACATTCCGATACTATCACAATAATAGTATTGCTTGATGATTCTAAGAACAATCTTTTCTGGTATCTCTTTGCTGGTGGATGGCTATTGGTAGCTGTCTTTATCGGGATTGCTTTCGTTAAGGTTAAAATGAAGAAATAGAATGCTATAAATCTTCAATTTTTTTTTAAATTTTATTTTATATTTTTTATTCAAAGTAATATGTTCTATCCTTGCCAAAGCGTTCCATATTAAGATCTTTTGAAAGTGTCTTTATGATTAAAAAATAAAGGAAAATCTTAAGATAAGGCAATATTCCTAAAGCATTTTTTTTTTAAAAGTTCAATCTATTCAAGTATTAAGATAAAAATTATTGTTAGTGAGAAAAAATGAACGTTAAAGATGCAATAGAAAATAGAAGAGCTTACCGAGTATTGACCGAGATCAAAATAACCGAAGAAATAATAGATGAATTAGGAAAAGCCGCTCAATTAATGCCTAGTTGTTTTAATAAACAACCATGGCGATTTGTATTCGTCTATGAAGATTCTCAACTCGACCGAATGAAAAATGAGGCTTTAAGCGAAAAAAACTTATCATGGGCAAATAAAGCATCTATGATAATTGCGGTGTTTAGCAAAAAAGATTTAGATTGTGTAATCAAAGATAGAGAATATTATTTGTTTGACACCGGAATGGCGGTTGCTTCTATAATACTAAGGGCAACAGAAATGGGTTTAGTTGCACATCCAATAGCTGGTTATAGCCCAAAGAAAGTCAGAGAAGTATTGAATATTCCCTCAGAATATAATGTGATCAATTTGATAATAGTAGGTAAGAAAGATCCGGTCATTCCCGATTATTTCGACAATTATCAAGTAGAAAGAGAAAAAAATAGGCCTCAAAGAAAACCTCTTAAAGAATTTGTATTTCATAACACCTTTAGTTCTTAATCTGTATCTTTTAATTTTTTTTCTATCTGGTCTTTATATTCATCAAAATCGAATTTTTCCACAAAATCAATACCAATTTGGGCATCTTCTTTAGAAAATTTCAGTGGAATATTATTTTGATGGCATATATCAATGAATCGCCATAAATTTACTCCCGGAATTTCGCTTGCTTTCCCGAATGAAACTGTTTCATTTCGATATTCATTTAATGCAGTTTCTATTCGTATAGGTAATCGTTCATTCATGAGAAAAACATCCTTCTAAAATACTATTTATGAAAACAAGTATTTAAATAACCTTAAAAAAAAAATTTCAATCTGATTCAATAGCTTCAGACATATTATCAATTCGAAGCAACACATAATCCCCAAATTTTTCAGTAGATATTAGAATTTTCATGCGTTTTTGCCCCATTGGGGTTTTTAAATATTGATATGCTACAACGTCTATTTGATTTTGACCTGTTTCATGAGTTTTCATTACTGTATTTCGAATAGTACAACCAGAACAGTGAATAGTTTCACCGCATCCCTCTGGAAGATCAGCATAAACACATTGCATTACATCTCCCCCTTTTTGATTTTAATTGCTTCTTTACTTGTCTGTAACATTATAGATACACTTTGATTTGCACCTTGCACAAGCCCTTCCTTATCCATAATCATGATGGGTGCATTAAGTTTTTCGATGAAATCTTCTAAAGAAGTAAAATTATATTCCATCTTGATTCTACAATCATCACACAAACCGTGAGAAATCCGTTCATTTTCGAGATGTGAGGGGGTTGAACCAATTTCTTTTTGGCACCAAGCACACACAATTTTCATATCATTGAAAATAAGAAATCGTTTCCTATATATTTTACCTTGTAGTGTGTTGAATCATTTATCTATGGAGTTAAGAAATGAAAAAGGATTCGAAGTATTATTGCATGGAAAGGAAAAGAAAAAAATTAATCGGGGAACTCTCAATCCCATTAATTTAAAAATAAATTATAACCTTTTATTAAATTCCTAGTTGAATTAAAAAAAAAGTAAATTTATTCTTTTTTAGGCCAAACCTTTCTAAAAGCGCCTTTTTTCATTCGACATACAGGGCACTCTTCAGGTGGTTCATCACCATAGTGTAAATGACCACAAATTTTACATCGCCATACAATTTGCTGTTGCATTCCCTTTCTTGCAGCTTCTTTTACGTCTTTTGCCCGTAATCTCGGTAAATCTTCCATATTTGGCATTATTGGTTTGAAACCACCTTTCATAAGATATTTTAGAACAACCATGCGTTGGACTTGATTTGTTCCCTCATAAATCTGCAATAATCGTATGTCCCTTAAGAGTTTTTCAACGGGGAAATATTTTGTATAACCATAACCACCTAAAATTTGCAGTGCATCATTTGCTACTTCAAATGCTGCTTCAGTTGTATAAAACTTCGTCATGGATGCCCATAGAGTACAATCGCGTCCTTGGTCAGCTTCCCAAGCTGAACGCCATATCATTAAGCGCGAAGTTTCAACCTTCTGGAACATTTCTGCAATTTTAAATTGAATACCTTGAAAAGCTCCTATTGGCTGACCAAATGCTTTTCGATTCATTGCATGTTGCATTGCAAATTCCATAGCAGATCGTGCCGCACCAACTGCAAATGCTCCGATCATTGGGCGAGTATGTGAAAATACATTCATTGCAAGACCAAATCCTTCTCCACCTTCTCTCCCCAGAACATTTTCTGCTGGAACTCTTACATTATCAAATTTTAGTGCAACAGTATTTGAAGTTCTTTGACCCATTTTCGGAATGTGATCAAGAACTGAAACTCCATCCCAATCCGTTTCAATTACTACTCCCACAATTCCTTTGTGCCTAAGTTTTCGATCGGCTGTAGCAAAAATTGTTGCGTAATCGGCAAAACCACCATTTGTAACCCAATATTTTGTTCCATTTAGTATATAATCCTTACCATCTGGAGTTGCTTTACAACGCATTCCTGCTACATCTGAACCCATTCCAGTTTCCGAAGTGGCGAAACTAATAAGTTTGAAGTTTTTAATAATGTCTGTTAGGTATTTTTCTTTTGCAAATTCATTAGTTGATAGAATTAGAGGTTCTTGTCCTAAACCATTATCAAAAATTGAGGTTGCTAATCCAGGACCACACGATGCAAATTCCTCTACAGCAATTGATGCATCCAACATTCCATGTTCAAGACCACCATATTTCTTAGGAATACCCAAATTCATAAGGCCCTCTTTATATGCGCGTTCTAGAACAAAAAGGGGCATTTCATCCATTTCATCAAAATACCATGCGACTGGTAAGATTTCGCGTAGAGCAAATTCACGACATTTCATTTGTAGAGCTAATTGCTCATCTGTTAAGGTAAAATCAATCATTTTATTATCTCCTCTTTTTATTTTCAAAAAAATTTCATAAAGTCAAAATTTTTTCAATAATATTTAAAAAAAAGTGGATTTAAGATGTTAATAATTTTGTTCTTTTAATTAAAAAAGAAGTCGGTAAATTCAATTAAAAAATATAACTTAAGTTTCATAACCTGATAGATGTAGGTAAATTATTAAAAATAAAAGAAATAGGTAATACCGATTGATTTATAGTTCTTTCTTCTCTTTTTTCCAAAGTGCTTCAGATGTTATAACTGTGCAGTTTAGGATCCCAGCGAGACGCACGCATGCTCCCGAAGTCGAGCGAAGGCCATATTGGTTCCGCGCCACTAACCCGATTTTACGGTTTAATTCTTCACGATTTGTGCGAATACTTTTTCCCTTCTTTAAGTGGGGATGTTTGGCAAGAACATCGCGGTAGGCAAATATT
>JAUWMK010000287.1 GCA_030613185.1 Promethearchaeum sp. | reverse complement strand
CAAAGCGCGTTATCACTATCGATTGCCCTAAATTTAAAAATAGTAAAGGTGAAACTGGGCTAAAAGGAACACTCACACTACATCAAGATCCAAATATGGATACAATGGCTATTGCTACATCTTGGAAAAAAAACCGAAAAGCTTTCTATTACAATCAAAAGATTAATTGTATGCCGACAGAAGGAACGATTACTATTGGAGGTAATAATTATACTTTTTCCTCTGATACTAGTATGGCAGTATTGGATTGGGGAAGGGGCAACTGGACCTATAAGAATCAGTGGTATTGGGGATCGGCTTCTGGATATCTTAATGGGGAATCAATAGGTTGGAATATCGGATATGGTTTCAGTGATCGCACTCCGGCTTCTGAAAATATGTTATTTTATAAGGGAAAAGCCCATAAAATTGATGAAGTAACATTTCATATTGATACAACTGATTATATGAAACCATGGAAATTTACAAGTTCCGATGGTCGATTTGAGATGGATTTTAAACCGATAATTGATAGACAAGGTAAAACAAACTTTTTAGTCATTAAATCAATCCAACATCAAGTATTCGGCTATTTCACAGGATATGTCGTGTTAGATGATGGAACTAAGCTTGAAATTAAGGACTTATTAGGATTTGCTGAGGATGTTCTAAATTGGTGGTAGGTTTTTCTGATAAAAGGGAAAATTAAGAAGAAGAAAAAAATTAAATCAAATAAAAAAAAAACTGAATTTAATCAAAGGTTTCGGTATAATACCTCTCCAGGCGACCTTGATACTTCAATATCTCAAGTGTTTTTTTAAGTATGTCTATTGATGTGCCAAATATTGAGAGATATAATCCCCATTTAAAAATTGTACTTGGATCCCATGTCCATCCTGAAGCAACAGAGAACATTTGAAGAATATCTGGACTTTTCAAAGTGTTGACAAAAGCAACAATATATAATGCTTGAATAATGCCTAAGAGAAAGAGCAATATTTGCTGAGTGAATGACCGATGGATTCCGACAAATGCTTGGAATAGTTTAATAATTGCTTCACTGAAATTTAATGCACCCATAATTCTAATAAATTCTAAGAATTCTGGAGTGAAATTAACATTAAAACTCTCAATTGGCTGCATTATCAGAAACATCCCCCAAAGGATGCCCCATATGCCACTCGATAAGCAATTTCCAATTTTAATTGGCGGATCTTTGTGTTTTTCTTGTATTTTTATTGATACTGGCTTTATTACTCTTTCCAGTTCTAAAGTTGCTTGTACAGCTGTTTTTTCTATTTTTCTAAGATCCTTTTCAACTCTTTGCATTTTATGTTCAAAATAATGACCATGTTTTCCTCTCCGAGTTTTTCCTGGTTCTTTTTCAACATATTTGCTGTATTTATCGTACATTTCTGCAAAGTCTTGGGGCAAAAAACCTTCCATTGATAGTGCAACGAATATGATGCTTACTACAATGATTGAAAATAAGGCTGACCCCCATATACCTGAGAGGAAACTTTTTGCAATCTCCCAAAAACTCTCTCCCTTTCCAAATGAAAATATTAAGCTAATAACATTGATTGCCAAGATTACTCCTAGAATTATGGTCAATATTTTTTTGTACCAAAGAACCCATTCTTCCGATAAATAATACTTAGGAGTTCCCCTTTTTTTATATTCTCTTGTAATTTCTTCAGGGGATCCCATCCGTGCAATAGCTTCGCGAATGTTTTCGATATTGATTTCTTCTTCAGGCCCACCTGCCAAATCTTGGGCAAGGTCCAAAATATGTTCTTCCAATTCTTCTAAAATATCGGTACATTCTTTAGTGTCTTCCCGAATCCATGAAGGAAGTTTTTCCTTCACTTTATTTAGAAATTTCTCAATTATATACTTATATTCATATTCATTCATTATAATTCATCTCCGTTATCATTTTTCAATTTTGAAACTGTTCTTAAATTTTGGATGTTCAATCCGCATACTTCACAAAAATGTGAATCCGGATCCGTTAGATCGATTTTATTAGCACAATTTGGGCAGAATAAAACATCTTTTTTCGGTAAAGCAACATTAAATTCCATTAAATCACTCATAGATTCAATTAATTTTGAAAAGAACCCAGTTAAGTGATTTTGGACTTTCTTACCTTCAGATGTGATAATATAATATTTACGAGATCGCCCTTTGACTTGCTTATGTTCAGATCTAATTATTTTTCCCTTTTCCAACTTCTTTAGTAAAGGATAAAGTGTCCCCTCTTCTATAACTAAAGTATTTTTAGTTGAATTTTTTAATTCCTTCAATAATTCATATCCATAAATTCCCTCTTGAGTGTGATTATTAATGATTTTAAGCACAGCTACTGTTGAGATTCCACGGAGTATTTCAGATTGTGTTTTCTGTACAAAATTTCGATATTCTTCGGAATTAATTAACGCATCATCCTGGAATTGTTTTACTTGTCGTATCATTTTTAATACCTTTTTCTAAATACTATATATTGAATACTAAGAATAATATAGTATGCCACCTATAAAAAGCTTTGTAAGTCCATTTTTTCAATGATTATAATTTGGTTAACGCAATTCATTCTCCTTAAATCAATCATAAGGGATGTCTTCATAATTATTATCACCTGATTCATAATTATTGTCATAAACATGCAAGTAATGAAAAAATAATAAGCAAATTATTCCAATTCTAATTGAAATTATTTTAAGGATATGATAGGATTAAACTCCAAACTACGAAGTTGCAGTTAAAAATTCGCTTTTTTTTTTTTAACAATTGATAGAAATAAAAAAATTATCGAAAAAATCCCAATAAAACCGAAAAAATTGATAAAATACCCCGGAATTTTTGAGGGATCAGGATCAGGATCATTTCCATCTGGTGGGTAATCCTCATAATCTTCATCCTCATATTCTTCAATACAAAAAAATCCATTTCCATTATTTACACCAAAGTTCTCATCAAGTACATTATGATGATTAGGTTCATATTGAAATAAGTATATGCCGTAATTTTCATTAAAGGAACAATTATTTCTTGAAATTATATTATAATCCGTATCTGAGAGATGTATTCCATTCAATTTATTGAATGAGCAATTATTGTCCATAATAAAATTGTAATCCGAAGAAGTACGAGCAGTAATTCCAGAATGTTCATTATAAGCACAAAAATTTTTTGAAATATTATTATAATTACTGTTAAAATCTAAATAAATACCCGATTTCATATTTTGTAAACATTTGTTTTCCCATATTGAATTATTGCTTGATAAATATAAAGCAATACCATAAGAATTGTTTGAGCAATTATTCCATGCAATAGTATTGTTAAATGAATGTTCCAAATATATTCCTTTATATATATTTGAAATTTTAAGATCTTCTATTATAGAATTCGTGCAATTGATTAGAATTAATTGTCCAACATCTTGAATTCCTGAAATATTAAGATTTGTGCAATCTTCAAAATATCTAACTGATTTTCCATCTATTTTATTTGAAATATCAATTTTATTATTATCACCACCAAGAATCTTAAAACTACATTGATTCAAGATATTTTCACTCAAGATAGCATCTCTTGAAGACTCTAGGAAAATCCCTATGTAAGTTTCTGATTGATACAAATTTGCTGATAAATTATTATTATAGCAACTAGAACTATAAATCCCATAATATCCATTTGATACACAGATATTTTCTGTAATGTTAGAAAAATCTGAGGATTGGAGACGAATTCCATGATTCAAATTAAAAGAACAATTATTACCCAAAACTAAATTAGATTCAGAGCCATATGAATAGATTCCATCTTTCCTATTAAATGAGCAATTATTTCTCAATATCTCATTGTTTTGAGGAAAAAGTAGATATATCCCGATTTCGTTGAAAACACAATCGTTATCTCTTACAATATTAAATTCTGTTAAATCATATCTCAATCTTATACCATTTATGCTATTGTTAAAAAGAAAATTATTTTCGATAATATTATATTTTGAGATATCAAGTGTTATCCCATACAAATTGTTAGAGCAATTATTTCCAGAAACTAAATTTCGATGTGAAGAACCTAATATGATACCATCCTCATTTTGAATTAGATTGTTGGCCATTATATGATTATAATTCGAATTTACCAAATTAATTCCGACTCCATTACCTATTAAAAGATTATTGGAGATAACCGTACTATAACATCCAGCTAAAAATATGCCATCATAAGCATTTTGTAATATATTGTTGGTAATAGTGATGTTGCCACAATTACGAATATCCATTCCTAATTTCGCTTTATTATATGATTCAATAGAACAATCTCTTATAATTAAATATGCATTTGTATTCCGAATCTCAATTCCGGTAGCATCGATGGCATCAATATTTAAATTCTCAATTATGAAAGGATCTTCTTCAGATCCATTTCCTTTAGTGCAGAAAGTTTCCAATTCATAATTTCCATCTAAAAATATTGTACTATGATTCGTAGCATTAGAAATTTCTAATTTAGGGGTATCCTTGAAGGTTATTCCTAAATTAAAGTGAATAAAAATAAGAAATATAAAAGATATCGTGAAAAGAATAATTCTTCCTTTTTTACAAATCACCTTTTTGTGAATCATTGTTGTCATTAATAATTAGTAAAACAATGTAATATATTATTGGAAAGTTAATTTCTTGAAACTCACCCTATAAAAGGAGTTGTGGATATTAAATATAAAAAAGGATTGAATAAAAAAAAAATACAATTTCACCCTATTAAGGATACGATAGGATTAAACTCCAAATTGCATCAACCCCCATATGAACCAATGCAGCAGCAGCGACATTTTTCGATTTATAATATGCATACCCATACCCATAGCCCGAAAAGGTTGCAAATAAAACATAACGCCAATCTTGGAAATGAGCAAACCCAAAAATCATTGCTGAAACTGCCAAAGCTGCCATCAATGGATCATCAGTTTTTTTGTAAAGAATTAATCCACCAATCATCAATAATATTCCAACAAAAAGATAAAATGGCCATAATGACATACCAACAAATGCCGGGATTGCAGCACCTTCATAATCTCCCAAAGGCCTGTGTAGGTCACCAACTCTTAATGCAACTCCCTCAAATATTGGCATAATATCGGCGATAAATTGTAGAACATCTCCCCAAAACGGAATCGAAATTATGAGAATTCCTCCAAAAATTATTGAAACCACTCCATAATCTAATTTCTCTAGAAATTTTTTATTAGAATCCCGTAACTCTTTAATTTCATAATACCAATGCTTCATAATTATGTCTCTAAATAGAGTTTCTTCCATAATCCCTTGAACAACAAAAATTGCTGCAAATGTGATAAGTATTAATCCAAGTGATTCACCAAAACTTTTACCCGCAAATTCTTCAAAATTAATTTTTAGAAAATAGAGGATAACACCCAAAGGCACAACTAATATTGTTAAAACCAGAATTGAAATATTGACAGGTTTAAGATCAGATTTCTTAATATTCCAATCATACCAAGGCATATGTCTACCATACATTATTGCAGGCCATAACACTGCAAATAAACCAAGCAATGCGGGAAATGGCCATCCAATGTCAATTTTAATAGTGTCGGATATTAAACTCCATTCTATCGGGAACCAAACCCATAATGTAGTTAGAACTAGAGAATATCCCTTTTTAATCAAAAGAAAAGTGGCAGGTCCCATAATATATAGAAAAATAACCAATGCGCCTCTAATATCAAAATTTTCATCAGAGAGAAACCCAAGAGAAATTATATAAAACGTAATAATTGCAGAGAGTGTCAAAACCTGCCATCTAGGTAGTAAAGTACCATCATCCCTTTGTTTGAAAAAATTAAGTTCTCCTTCTTCTTCATTTTTCCATCCCTTTTTATCTTCGTCTTTAAATTTATCTGTATTATCATTTTCACCATCATCTTCTATATTTTTTTTATCTCTCGATTTGATCAAACCTACAAATAAATACCATTGCGTGAGGAACAAACCTAAAAGAATAGTCATAATAATGCCGAGTAGAGATTGTCCATAATCTATCTCAAAAAGCACGTAGATAAATGTAAACAAACTGACCAGAATATATAGGATACTTTTTGTGGTAAAAAATTTTTTATTCATAATATGAGTTAAATGTTGTCTGTTTTAAACGTAATAAAAAAAATAAAATAAAAATTTAGCCTGGGGGTCGTT
>JAUWMK010000075.1 GCA_030613185.1 Promethearchaeum sp. | reverse complement strand
AGAATTAATTGTTGGAAATTTATCACCCTTATAGTTAACATTGATTTCTACAATAATTTCATCGAATAAAGCATCATATTTCTCATTGATCTTTCTAATTTCATCTTCTTCTAATGAAAATCTTGTTTTACAAACAATTGCTTCCTCATTCCTTTCTCTCCTTCTCCCTCTTGGCCATTCAGAATCGATATTGTAAGGTTCTGGTTGGAATGGATTAAATTTATGTAACCCCTTCAATAGAGTAGTTTTACCCGATTCGTTTTTTCCTACTAAAACTGTCAGAGGATTAACATCAATCCATTTGGAATTTTTTACACATTTGTAATCATAAATTTGGTATCCTATTAATATCATAAATTTTCACTTTAAAATGTGGCTTTTGCCTTATTAAATAATTGCATTATCCACTATTAAATTCACTGCTTATTTTTGGTGATCTGGTGTATGAATGGCAAAGAGTATGATCTCAAGAAAAAATCTTGATCCTTCTCTTGTGTTTTTCTGAAAATTTCAAGTTAATTCCAATAATTCTTCCAAAAGACTGCTTTAATCGTCCATTCTGATGATAAATTCGCTTACTTTATTAATTCAACCTCTAAAAGAGGTTCGAAGTACGATTCTTCCAAAAGAATATCGGAGAAGAAAAGAAAAAAGTTCACTATAGGTTAGCCAATCTTGAATAAAGGTGTTTCCTCCTACTCAGGTAGACAAGTTAATATTGAATGATTTTAGAAAAGGCACAAGCCTTACAAAGTATTTTAATAGATAATAACGAGAAATGGGAAATATCCTTTGTTGCTTTAGATCACTAGCAAAATAAATTAAAAGATTTTCTTTCAAATAGAGTAGACGAAGAATTCACGGTCAAAAACCTTCGAATCAGAAAAATATAAGCAACAATGAAAACGAATTGAAAAAAAAACTAATTTATTAAAAAAATTTGATGATGTTGATACGGTTAAAACCATTTCTCAATCCGACCATTTATAAAAGACTCGATTACTCGTAATATATATTTAGATTATTATGTATGAAATTTTAGAAAATGTAAAGAATAGCACGAGCGAGTTATTAAAGAAAGGTATGAATACATATGAAGAAATCAAAGAAAACTTTCAAGCCACAGAATTTTATTCCAATTTACCTGAATTTTTAAAAAAGGCAGGTGGGTGGATTGCTTTAACACCACTTTCTATGGTTTTGATAATTAAAGCTTTAGGAGAGACATTCAAAAAAGAAAAAACTAGAGTTATCAAACATTATGTTCACGATCCCACAAAGAAATATGATCCTGCATTTTCTGAAAAACGCGCGAAAGAAATTTCTAAAAAACTGATGTTTTTTGAATATGATGAAACCAATCCAAAGATGATAGAAACTGTAGCACTTTTTTTCAGAATGCAAGATAAATTTCATAAAGACGATATTTTTGGCGATTATAAAAAACCTAGAAGCCGGATGCCTACAGATTTCGCATTACTTTATTATTCTCTTTTAAATCCGGATTTAATACCTGTTTCTTTTGATAGTGATTTATTTGACGCGTTTAAAACATGGTTGACCGATTCAGAAAATGATGTTTTAGATGAAGAATTAAGAAAAACTCTCGATTTTAATCTTTTATCCCCAATAACTCCTTTCAAAGTGACTTCTGGAAATAAATACTTATTAGACTCAAATATTATTATGGGTTATAAAATCCAACCAGTGAATCCAAAATATTTCCCTGATCCTAGAAAACGACATAACGAAGAAATTAAACGTGCAAATCAAAGCGAAGATATAAAAGAAATGTTTAGGCAAGCAATCGAGGACAATTCCATTGAACTTCATATTATTCCCTTAGTGATAGAAGAAATTGATTATAAAGATGGTCATTTTGGCAAAGTAGAATACGATATTTTGGACAGAGCTAAGAAAGAATTTTACGAAAAAAGAAAAAAAGATGAAGACAGTAAATTACCCAAAAAAAAGTGGGCGACTCAAAGAAAGTATCGATGAAGTTGTGTATTACGTGAAAGAAAATACCACCCTAAAAAATATATAGTATTGCTTATTATTTTTTTTTAATCGATATTGGTAGATGGTAATTTCGGAATGATAGAATCAATAAATAGTTGCGAAATCTCGGACATTGAAAGAAGAGCAATTGAAGCCATGGAAAAACTTTTTACATCGAATGAACACGGAGTTAGTTTTCGAGATGGTGGATATGTCATAAATTTATCGCATTGTGAATTAAGAAAATTGCCAAATTGCATGAAAAACTTAAAAAATTTAATTCTAATTAACTTATCCTATAATAAATTTCGCAAATTTCCAAAAATATTAACCAAAATGCCATGGTTAAGAAAAATCATAATGAATGGAAATGAAATAAATACAATTCCAAAAAAAATCGGTAAAATTAAAAATTTAAAATCTCTAGTAATCAGAAATAGCCATATTTCGATAATTCCTGTTGAAATTAAAAATTTAAAAGAATTGGAAATTTTAGACTTATCCCTTAACGACATCAGAGTAATCCCACATGTGATCGATTATTTAAAAAACCTCATTGAATTAGATTTATCACATAATGCTATCGAATTTTTACCTGATAATTTGAAAAATCTGCATCACTTAGAAATTTTAGATTTTTCCTGGAACAAAATACGATCATTTAGCAACGTCCCTAGTACAGGAAAATTAAAAGATTTTTCATGCACCAATAATGGATTAAAGAATTTTGAGAGTTTTGAAATAGATTTGGAACATCTTAATAATTTTGAAATTCACGGAAATCCAATTAAATCCTTTTGTGGTATCCCTAAACATCTCTTAAAACATATTTTAGCTGATTTAAACGTTAATAGGCACAGTTATTATAATTTAAATCTGTCAAAGATAGGACGGAAATTAATAATGGATCTATTAGGTGATGATTGTTTTTCCCCTCAATCTCTTGTCAGTGGATTAATCAAAGATCCCAATGATATAACGGAAGAGATAAAGAAAATCTCTAATAATCAAGTACAATTTGAAAGAATCCATAACTTCTATAAAAAAAACATAGATGAAATCTTGCATGACCTAATTAACAAAAAAAAGAATCTGTCGGAAGAAATGGAGCGATTAGTTCACGAAGGTGGTTTAACCCATCGACAATTACTGGAAAATCATTTACCGAAGAACCACCCGATCTTTGAAATGTATAATGAAGAATATTCAATCAGATGTGAATCGGGATTGAAAATTTTGATATAAAACATTTAGAAGTTTAATTTCTACAGAAATCACCAATATTGAATTTAACTCAGAATTTTATCCGAATTTCGGCAACTCACTATTAAGGATGGGAAATTTTTTAGTTCATTGGGCAATATTGGAAAATTTTTTGAATAAAGACTCAAATAAATAATATTTCCTTCTTCATTTACACTGAATTTTAATTCTCGTCCTGTTTTTTCATTCAATATTTGAAGAGATTGATTTTCATTTGAAATGATGCTCATCTTATTATCATTTTTTAGGTTTTTTTACAGAAGGAATTAAAATAAATTTTCATGTATTCTATTCCGATCTTAGCTATCGAATTTCTTTTTTGGGAATGGATTGATTTAGCTCAATAACTTGAATTTTGACTATTTGAAAATTTTTTAAGTTTTCATAATTCTGAATTTATATTACATCTTTTTTATATTTTTTAACTTTTTCAATGAATTCTTTCTTTGGAAGGAGAACTATATCGGTTTTTTTCCCTTTGTATGAAAATTTAAGCACGTTCTTACTACTTCCTTTTTGAACTTGCGAATTAGGAAAACTTTTGCGTAATTTAGGAATAATATCATCATAAACTTGTTGTTTATTATATGATTCAGATATCCAAAAATCCACATCGAGATCACTTTTACTAGTAAAAGTACCATCTCTGCGCGATCCTTCTTTAGCTACTCCGCCAACCTTATAACCTGTACTATTTTTTAGCCAATTGGCAAGAGCTTTCCATTTCTTTTTGTATTGTTGAGCTATTTCCCTATTTTCTGCCATTTTATTTCACTACTTTAACTTACTTATTTTCAAAATTGCTATCATTATTGTATTTATGAAATTTAAATATTATTAAGATGTAGATTCATTTAAAAATAATCTAAACTTTTGAATATGTTCCTTTAAAGGACAACTTCTAATATCGTAATCAATAGAATGTTTTAATTTGTTGTAATGATATCGCAATTTGGAAAAAAAAAGTGCATCTACGTTCCTGATAATTTTTTTCTTCTTTGCTTCTGAAACTAACCAATGTTTATTAGTGCTTGTTAATCCCATTGCTTTTAAAAGCCAAATTTCTGAAATTCGTCCTAACATTAACAAAGAACCTTCTGGATTGGTAATAATTATTGATTTTGCTAATTCTAACTGATTCTCAATATAATTATTCTTCAGTTTTACAGGAGGGAATTTATGATATTTTTCTTGAATGCAAACATCAATTTCAGTTCTTAATGTATCCCATAAGAAATTGAATTGATTGATTATTTGTTGCAAAGCATCATTCTTAATCCATTTTTCTCTTTGTTCATAATCTAAAGAGGGAAATTCAAAAGTTTTCACTCTGGAATCAAATCTATAATAGCTAATTAAGGTTTTATTAACCTTATTCTCAATCAAATACGCTCCATATACTTCAGATGTATTCCAAACATCTCGTTCTAATAAAAATTTTATCGATTTATTTGAAATGCTACGATCTTCAAATGTTAACATTAATTTTGTTGAATGATCAAACCAATAAGAGTATTTATCAAAGAAATCCCATAGATTTTGTAGATGATTGTGAAATTCTTTTAGAATTGGAACAGTCCATTTCAATTTTTTTTCTTCAAATCGGGGTTTTCCTATTAGCAAACCTTTTTCTAAATCTTCTCGATAATACATCGGACGTTCTTTGGGTATTTTAACCAATTCATTGAAAAGCACATCATGATTTTTAATTAAATCTTCTCCTTCTTCTTTAATTCCCATTGTTAATATCATATTTAACCGTTCCTAATAAAATCTTAAAATTCCAGTATTTGTATGGAATTTTGAGTATTTATTTCATTGCATATACAAAATTTAAATTTTAGAAGTCTCAATGAAAATCAGTTTTTCTTTTTACTTACAAAAAATCATCAATTCAATTTTTTCTCTTCTTATTATGAAGGTATTAACATAATATATTATAGTATTAATAGAAATCAGCAAGAACCTTTTTAATCCAAAATGGTTTGATAATTGTGGAAAAGGGGAAAAAAAATTCCCCAAGGAAAATTTAGAAGCATTTTCCAAATTTAATTCAGCAATTGATTTTGGTTTTTGAACCTTTTAAATTTTCTCTCAATCCTTCAAAGTTGAAAAATCAGTGATTTTAATCAAAATTGATATCCAGATTTTTTTGGATACACATGGAAAAAATGTCGTTTTGGAAGACAAAAAAGTGAAAACTATTGAAAATTTACATCCTAATTACCGGTTATTAAGGGAATTGAGTAAACGAGGGACTTTAGATGACGATCTAATAATTAGACTTCAGTTTTTCTAATTATTATCTAATTCCCTTTTTTTTCTTTATTCTAAGTAAAATTTATCCCTCACTATTTAGACGGAGATTATGAAATCACTGAATTTAATGGAGTTCCCAACATCAATAATGTTGATTTTGGAAAAAAAGCTTTAAAAACAAAATTAACAACATTTTCAATTGATTTGCGTAAATCTTCACAATTATTATTTGAACACCATAAACAAACTGCTGGTAAGATACATAAAGCATTTCTTACGGCAATTGCTCAAACTATTAAGCATCATGGAGGACAAATTAGAGATTTTCAAGGGGATAGTATTTTAGCATTTTGGGATGGAAAATATCAAAAAGATCTTCGGAATGCAGTAAAAGCAGCATTTGGAGTAAGGTGGTTATTATCAACAAAATTGAAAAAATATTTTGAGAAGTATACCGAATTAGATTATGGTATTGGTATTGATTATGGAGAAGTTTATGTCTTTCGTGCAGGTATTAAACGAAATCCAGATAACAATGATTTGGTTTATATTGGTAAAAGTGTGAATTTTGTAGTTGCTATTGCAAATCAAGCATGCCTACCATCAGCAATAGTAATTTCTTCAGACACTCATCATAATCTAGATGATAATCTTAAAATCAGTTCCAAAGGTTATAACATGTGGGAGGATGGAACAATTTATTGGAATGGTAAAAATTATGACATAAAACAAACAGCTTATTATTATAGTTTTTCTTAAACTCTTTCAGATTCACTTTAAGTGATTTTTTTTTTTTCTATTAATTCATTAAGGTAGTGGTTTATTAGTTTTTAAATGAATATTTAATTGAGATTATATTTTTATCAAGATTTAATAAACATAAAAAAAAATCCAAAATCAAAAAGCAAATTAATTTATGAAGATTTCTACATATTGAATTGTGATAATTGGGGAATTATATGTAATTTAAAGAATTCTTCCAGTATTAGAGAAAGAAAGATTGAAAGAAATTTGTCAAAATTAATTAAAATAGGAGGTGAAAAAATATGGAAAAATCTACAAACGAATATTTGAGTTATCTTACAAGTGTATTACTCTCAATAAATGGAAATATAAGACTTTTAGCGGGTGCAATATATGGTAAAGTAAATTTTGATGAAGATATGATGAAGGGTGTTTTAATTGATAGTTCAAGAATATCTGATATACTTAACGAGTTAGGCAATCAGACTGGTTATTGGAAAAAAACTACATCCGATGTTATGGAAAGAAAGATGGATGAAGATTTTGTTTTTAAAATCCATAAGAATTTATTATAAATCATTCTTAAGAAAATTATTTTTTTATTTTCATCTCGAATCACTTTTTTTAATTTATCAACATAAATTTTTATCGGATTTCCAACAGGACCCCCAGATGAAATTCTCGCAGTCCTTTTGTTGCTTGTACTTACTCCAGAACATAAATCAGTTAATCCCACTTTTGAAAATAAGACTGAAAGATGTGATCTTGATAGGTTCAGGACTTGATTATTACCATTATTACTTAAAGTTCTGATAAGATCCTTAATAGAATTCATTCTATTCAAATTCTCACTATTTTCTTCATCAAAAGCTGAAATTCATATCGCAAAATTATGAATGGAAGGAAAATCATCTACAATTCTATTCCCAATATCTCTATTATTTTGTAAATATGTTTTAGTAAAACAAAAGACTGCAAATAGTGGTAATCCGTTGTATTTACTTTCATATTTTTGAGAAATATCCAAATCAAGAATTTGTAAATTAAAATCATTATGTTCTTCTTTTATCATTTTTTTCACACAATTTTACCATTTCTATATATTTACTTTGGAGTTTTTACAAAATCAACAAATTCAGAATATCTATCTTTTCGCATTAATATTGCCTCTGGACCACCTTCAAGATTTATTATTTTATCTACCATGCTTTCAAAGGCTCCTTCTTTAATAGTGGTGATAAGTTGCTGATCTTGATTCTTTTCTTCAAGATAGAATATTTTTTCTGCATCAGATAAAACTGGGATATTCTGGAAATGGGTAACAATGAAGAATTGTCGTGAATTTCGATTTTCCCTTAAAATGAAAGGAAGTTTATTTTTAACATCAAAATCAAGATGATCCTCGGGTTGGTCAAATATTAAGGGACAATTTTTTGGAATTAAAGCTAATAATAATAAATTTCGATGCATTTCACCTGGAGATACTCGCTTTATATCATAATCAATCCCATTTTTTTTTATAAAAACAGAAATTTCCTCTTTAATTCTTGCTTTTTCAATGTTAAATAATAAATCGGTCTTAATTCCTCTCAATTTTTTGGGATATTGCTCTATTGGATATAAATGGGTTAATTTTTGTTTTGTAGTCTTAGTAAATTTCAGTGAATCAAATTTCTTTTTAATAATATCATCTGAAAAGATTCCATAATTAATTTCCAAATATTTTACAAATTCTATACCAGTTAAATTTTTACATAATTTAAGAATTAAATCATGTTGGATTCTTTCTGTTTGATTTTTAAGAAATTCGATATAATCCCACGAAAAATCATATTTAAATGATAAATGGCCGAAATTTTTTTCAGGTAATTGATTATTAAGAAATTTTATTGAATTATTTCTTCTCTTAATTAACGAATTTTGCAAATGTGTAAATTTTTCAAGTAATTCAAAACGTTTTTTTTCTAAACTTTAAATTAATTTTATTTTTTTTAGATTTTTTTTTTTTTTTTTCCTGCAACTCTAAAATTTGAGTATTATTGTGATTTAATTTATCATTAAATAATGCCAGATCAGCTCTTTTCTTCTGAAATACTTCGTAACTTTCTGTATGTTTTTTTTTGATATGATTCCATTTTTTTTTCATCAAATTCTTGTTATCATCTAGAGAAATGCTTTGTGATTTAAGATTTGAAATTGTATTTTGGATTGATAACTTGAAATTCTGTGCAATTTCTACTCTCTTTTGATTTAATTTTTGAATTTCTGCAAGATTAAATGCCTTGATTTCTTGTGGAAAATTAGTAAATTCAATTTCTTCTATCAAAATATCGGATAGTTGATTTTGAATTTCTTTCATTTTCTTTTCTAAGTTTTTTTCAGATTCTCTATTTGATTTATTGATAGATTTTAATTTCACCCAATCTGTATGAGCTAATTGGATTTTTTCTTCTTCTTTCGTTACTTTAACCATTTTGTTTTTTTTTAACTCTTTAATTGCTTTTTTTACTTCTTCTATTTTATTAAAAATGATATAAGGATCAATGGGAGGGTCATAGTTATATCCATTTTTTATTTTTTCTTCATCTTGAGTGATTTCACTTAGTACAAGTTCAATTTCTTTTGTAATTTCTGAAGTTTCAAATTTAGGATTTTTTTCAAAGAAACGATGTAAAATCTTTAATGCAAAATCAGGTTTATTTGCAAATAGCTGAAATTCTTCTTGAAAATACATATCAGAAAAAGTTATTAATTCTTTTTTAAGAATATTGAATGGAATCGGTTTTGATTCATGAGATAATAATATTTTTGAAGAAAGTATTTCATCAATGTGATAATCTAATAGAATATCTTCTGTTTGATATTTTAATTCCCTTCTGATTAATATCTGAGGATAATCTGAACGAAAATTTTCTAACCGCAATTCTAAAATAGCATTTCGACCAATTATATGGTTCATTTTTGAAATTATTTTGATGATGTATTTCTTTTCATCTTTGTCGGCAGATTTCCATACCGAGTCTAATTTTCCCAAAAGAAAGAAAATAAATTCACATATAGCAGATTTACCTGTGCCTCTACCTCCAATAATTACATTTATGTGAGGTGAAAATATAAAAGTAGAATTTCCAAAATACAATCCTGGACAGGTTAACCTTGAGATATAAGGATAGGTTATTTCTATTGGTTCTTCTAATCGAATTCGAGATTCAGGATCGAATAAACATTGTCTTAAAGACTTAATTGAATATTTTTCTAGTTTTATCCATGTACTTGCAATTTTTTTTTCATTAATTCCATGATAGTCTGAAGTAATAACAATGGGAATAACTCCCTTGTATTGGAATTCATCATTCAATGAATTTTTATATTGAATATTCTTTGGTAAAAGTCCAAAAATTGCTCTATGATCTCTAATAATTTGATTTCTCGTTGTAATATCAATAGTTCCTATTCCAGAATTAATTTTAACATGTGGAAAACCTAACATATAATCTATATTTTCTATTCTCAGGAAAAGATCAACAATTTTTTCAACTGAATCCCAAATAATTAATTTTTTTTCACTTTTCTCAACATCCCATGGAAAATCTTTTCCTGAATCTCCAGTGATAGATTCAAAGTTTAATTTTATTATAAGGGTTCTTAGGATTTCCAAATCAATTTCAGGATCAAAAATAAGTTCTGCATGAAATCCATTTAGGTTTACTTCTATTCCAGGAAAAATCTCAAAATCTAAAGATGTATCTAATGTTCTTAATTCATCTAATGATTGTCGAAGTTTTCCTATAAATTCAAATGATTGATGATCAGTTACAACGATAAAATTATAATTTTTATTGATAAATTTCATCAAAAAATCATGCGGTTTCAGCGACCGATTTTCAATATATTTAGATTTCATTAATTGAATTCTTTCTTCTTTTTCTTCTTCAGATTCGGGAGCTTTTGATTTTTGAATATCTTCAAATCCATAATCATTAGATGCTGGTGTGTGAACATGAAAACATCCTTTTTTCCATTTTAAAGAGTTAAAATTTGTAGTCATTTGCCCTTCAATATAAATCTAATCTTAGATCTTTAAAAACTTTCTATTTGTGGTCAAAATAGGAGAATTATTTACAATATAAAAAAAAAATCTAATAAGCAGAGAGATATTCTAATAGATACTTAGATAAATAGAAAAAATTAGATCATCTTTTTCTTTCTGAAATGCGCTAACAAATCTTTTTTTTCTGTATTACAATCAAAAATTCCTATTACTAAATCTTTTTCACAATCAAATGTAAATCGTATCTGATCTATTACCTTTCCTGTTATATCTCCTTTGCCTCCACTATGTTTATTTACGATACGAATTTTAATTTGTGTTATATCATCATACTCATCTTTGAAAAAGAAAAATGGATGTCTCATCCGTTTACCCCCGTGCGGAGATTTCTTAAATCCCTTCTTTTCTAACATTCTTACTCCAACATTATGTTTAAAAACCGGTGTTTTTGGCATTATTCTTCAAACCTATTCCATTATCCAATGATCTTCTGAGTTAAACTTTAAAACGTCAATTATTGTTTTTATATTTTCAATTATTTCTGCATATTTTGGAGTTATTTTTTGCTTGATTTTTTGAATAATGAATAAATCAATAGTTGAATCTAATTGATCAATACATTCTTCTTTGAGATCTTCAATTGTATCTGCTGAAGCCCGAATACCATAATCATCATTAATTGCTGTCCATAATTCACTTTCTGGATCATAATTAATATCAACAAAAAACGGTTTAGAAAGAAGCGGATAATCAATTGGAGTTATTTCTATTGATTCCATTTTATTTATCTCCAGAACATCTTTAATAGTTGTTTTCGTTCTTATTTGTGAAATAATACCTTTAATTTTTACAGGGGTTTTAAAAAAGCTGATAATATTTTGTTCTTCTTCTTTACTAAGATTGCATTCAATTGTTTGATATCTCCCTGTTAGAAGCGTAAAATACCTTTTTTTTCCATCGGCTTTAATTCTGGTGATTACTCCTGAATATGTTTGAGTTTCTACCTTTAATTCTTTATCTAACATTTTTCTTACTCGACTATAATAACTATATTTAATTGCAATTTTCTTCTTTGGATAGAATTGTTTTATTTTCCTAAATTCAAACTCGACATTACGTATCATCCAAATTTTTTTATAATCATTTAAAATATGAATTCGATTAATTGGATCTGGAAACAAATTTTGTAAATGTGAAAAAGCTTTTTTCTCATCTACAGATTGTATTATTTCAATTCCTTCAAATAAGATAATTAATAAATTTTCGACAGGACTATATTTTTTTAATTTTTCATCTCCATACAAATAGTTGTCCATAGATCCTAGGGGATCAGATTCTATTTGACATGTAGATGAACCAGAAGTTAAACCAGTTAAATAGAGTTGGCGTTGATTAAAAAATTCGATTTTCTTTTTCATTGTTTTTGGGACTTTTTCTTTTGCATATGCAACATCACTTACGAGATCATTTAAAGCAATTAAGTATTTCCCCATTACATCAATTGGAACTCTTTGTTCGCCAATTTTGGATCCACTAAGATGTAATTCAAATTTTGTCAAGATATTTCACCAGATATACATGTAAATTATAACTTCCAAATTTAAAATAATTTGCAATCTATTGATTTTTTAATTTATTCAGAGATCTTGTATATATTTAGTTTTTATAATTTTCTCCTGAGATCCAATTTACTTTTTCAATTTTATAATTGATTGTAATATCCCCATCTTCTGGATATAATAATCAATATTTTCAGGTGGAAGCTTTAATTTCAAAATGTGTTAAATTTTAAAATCTTTTAAGATTATTTCTTTTTATGGCAAATTTTCTTGAAGATCAAATGAAAAATATTCAAAAGATATTAATGAATTCATATGAAACTGGCAAGAATCAGCCCAATTCTATTAAAGGCATGGATAGAGAGATTTTTATAGGTCGTTTTCTAAGAAAAATTTTACCAAAATCTGTAAATATTTCAAGCGGAATGATTATTGATAGGGATGAGAATGTAACTGGACAATTAGATTTAATTATTGGCCATTCTAATAGTTTTAGCATCCCAAATTTAATTTCAGATAACAGGATCTACTTATCTGAATCTGTAATATCAATGATTGAGGTTAAATCTAATTTGCAAACACAGTGGAAACAAATGAAAAATACCATTAAAAAAGTAAAAAATTTATCAGCCCATTTCACAAGGATGAGAATAAATGGAGAAGATTTTTTTACTAGAATACCGTGTTATGCCGTAGGATATACGGGTTTTTCTAATATTCTAAATTTGCAAGAATATTTACAAAAAACCGATGAAAATGAAAGACCAGATGGTGTATTGATTATTGATAAAAGTTTATATATCGGAAAAAAAAATAATAGCAATATATTTTGTCCTAATTCAGATAGTCCAAGAGGGCTTATATCATTTATTTTAGCAATTTGGGAAGATATAAATAATTTTAATTTCAACAAACCGAATATAGAATCATATTTATCTGGAAAAAAGTATGTGTTTACTCAAAAAAAGGAATAAGAATAAAATATGAAATATTTTTCGAAATTTAATAGAAATTTTTGATTCATGCTTTTTAGGTTAATTTCTGCCTCAATATTTTCTGAATTATATCAATAAAAATCCTTTTTACATTTTTTAGCTCGTACGTAATATAAAAATAAGCTTTTGAAGAATTCAAAGGGGATTTGTGTTTTCCAATCATTTGACCTTAAGAAAATATATTTCTTTTCAGGAGTAATTCACCGTCTCTAAGAATTGAATCGAAAGCCAAGTCGTCATTAAGAAAGGCCTTAGAAAAATGATTTTTTTGAATTTTTTGAATATTTTATAAAAAAGGAATATGGCTTTGCCATCGAAATTAAAAATTTAGAAGTGTTTTCGGAGAAAATTGATCCCCATAAGATTTTTCCAAAATAAATAATAAAATGGTTTGTTATTTTTTTTCTTAAGATCTTGTTGATGGATTCAACTCTAAACTTTTGATGTATTCATCTAATTCAAGCATTTTTCTAACCCATCGTTCTCGATTATGTACAACAATAACCCAAGTATCCATACTTCGACGATTTTCACGTATAAAAAGTCGTGCCTTAGATTGATCACAAGAACGTAGAATTAATTCTATTTCTTCTCGATTATTTTTTGGGTTTATATAAACAATCTGTTCCCCATGACTCAAAAAATAGGATTTTGCAGCTTTATGTCCAATTACACGTCTAAGAAAGTGTTTTAGCTGTTTAAATTTCAATTCCTGAAAATTATTGGTTGTAGGTGCCCCAGAAATGGTCCGATAATTAAATAACAATGGTCCCTTTGTTTCTGCATATTTTACGAGAGATGAGATAAATTCTGTTTCAATATCTCCCCTATTTTTTAACAAACTCAGAGATTTGCAGAATATCAGCAATGATTTTAATCCTTCTTCAGCATTTTCATGTGGGCTATCAAATATATCCTTCAAATTATCCAAATGTTCATGAATTGCTTCTAATTGAGTGATTTTGTCTGTTAATTCGGTTAATGCGGATTCAATTTGCATAATAAGACGTTTTAGTACTTTTACGGAATGCTTGGGTAGTTTTATTTTGCCTAATGATGTTTTATTATCCAAGTATTTCATTTTTTTTACAAGATCTTGTATTCTATGCGCATATTCCGTTCCTGAAAAGCATGGATCTTTAGGTTTCCTTTTCCAATGGCTTAATTCTAATAGCGGTTCTAAAAAAGGAATCAATGGTTTATATTGTGAATTGTTTAATGTCTGTTTGATTTTTCGTAATTTGTACTCTTTAAGGTCATAATTTCCTCTTAATTGACTTCGTAGTTCAGTTACAATTACAGAATCCGCTTTGTGGGCATTAGTTAACACTAATTTATAAAAGTGGAAATGGCATAAGCAATGTGGTACGTCTGGAAATACAGCTGCAATTGCCAATCGTTGGGCAACCAAGGCATCTGAAATAAATCCTATTACGGGAATTTCTAATTCATCAGCAATTCGTTTCTTTAATGAGACAAGGAACTTCCGATAAGTTTCTTCCTTACCATTCGGTAATCTTTGGGAACCTAATGTTGTTCCTGTCCAATAATCGTATGCAACTAAAACCCCTTTCCGTCCTTTGAGTGGTTCTACTACATCAACGCAAATTAAAACTCCACCATGTGCGTTCATTTCTTCGATTGATGAGTTACGATAAGTTTTTGCAGAACCAATTTCATATGTTTTCAAAATAGTCTCGATTGCTGTCCGATCTACTATTATTTCATATCTATCGTTTAATCTTTGAATGATTTCAGCATAAGTTGCATGTTCTTGCCACCTGACAAAAATAACTTCAGTTTGGACAGAATAATCAAAGGTCATTCGACGAGCAGCATAGGGATTTGGAGGCGTAATTCGGAT
>JAUWMK010000228.1 GCA_030613185.1 Promethearchaeum sp. | reverse complement strand
ATGGTGCAGCAGGCTCGAGCCACGTACCGCGAAAGTGGTACGCGTGGTTCCTAGGGGGGAAAGGACTAGCAATAGTCTCGACCTACCCGACTGGAAACAAAACATTAACATCGGAAAAAGAAATAATCAAAATTTTGTTTCGATTCCATTTCTAAAGCTAATTCAGCAAATCGAATATAAAAGTAAGATGGTCGGTATCGATGTGGTTAGAATCACTGAAGAATTCACATCGCAAACCTGTTCGCATTGTGGTATTGTTAAAAAATCCAATCGGAAACATCGGGGATTATACGTGTGTTCTGAATGTGGATTGGTTCTCAATGCTGATGTAAATGCAAGTAAAAACATATTACAAAAAGGAATCCCTAAGTCCATCTGGATAGGGGATAGAGGGCGATTGGGCCGCCCAATAGTGTTAAAGATCTCGTAAAAAATGATCGTTAACCTATGAATCCCCTTCCTTCAGGAAGGGGTAGTTCAATAATTATCTTTAAAATCTCAAATATAGTTTTTTAAATCAAATCTTTTTTTGTGAATCATCAAACTTTTTTAAAAATTCAACTAATTTATCTAAAGAGCGCCTTCTATGAGAAATTTGGTTCTTTTCTTCCAAATTTAACTCAGCGAATGTTTTTCCGGGAGTTTCATCTGAAATAAATATCGGATCGAAACCAAAACCAGAATTACCTCGAGCTTCAATAGAAACTTTACCATAATTGATACCCTTGAATAAATGAACATTTTCATCTTCATCTAAATAGGCAATGACACTTTCAAAATGAGCTTTGCGAGTTGTAGAATCATCTAAAATCTTTAATATTCCATAATATCCAATAGTTTTCATTACATATGAGCTATATACTCCTGGAAATCCTTTACATACATCATCAACAAAAAAACCAGCATCTTCTATGAAATATGGGATTTTTACAAGATTTTTAACACTATTTACTTTAAATAATGCAACTTCTTCTAAAGAATCGGCTTGAATTTCTAATAACTTCACATTTGATTGAAGAACTTCAAAATTAGGAAAATTTTTTTGAATTACAGCCTTTACTTCTTTATATTTATGAGGATTCCCAGTTACGAATCGAAGAGTCTTTTGCATAGTCAATAGTAAATATTTCTCCCGCACCTTATTAAAATTTATAACCTTAAAAATAATAATCTAAATGTAGAGTTAAAGAAAATGTCGTATGTTTACATGAAAGCTCTTGAGAGCAAAGCAGCAAAATATGATAGGGGTATTAAGTTCCTAACTCTGGGAAATTTACCAAAAATAAAAAAATAAATTGTCGAAAGATATCTAGTATCTTCAGAACATATTTTAGATCTCGGTATGGGAACAGGGACTTTTGCAGTTCTTGCAGCACTAAGAAAAAAAGTAAATGTAATAGGAATTGATCAATCAGAAAAAATGCTAGCTATAGCAAAGCAACATATAAATAGCGCTAAAGTTCAAGAATTAGTGCAACCAATGCTCTTATCTGTAGTGGAATTGGATACTGAATTTTTAGATGAAACTTTTGATAAGGTTATAGCCATTCTTTCCTTAAGTGAAATGTATCAAAATGAGCAAGATTTCTGCTATAAATCAATACACAATGGTTTAAAACCCGAATAAAAAGATTTATATATACATTAATGTATATTTTTAGTATTGAATGTGCTAGAAAAAATGAAGTAATATTATTTTTAAGATAAAATGAAAGAATGGTTGATTAAAAATGAAAACAATTGAGCGTAATGATAAATTCTTCAGTGTTGATAATATTTCAAAATCGTATGGCAATTTTCTTGCGGTAGATGATGTTTCCTTTGAGATAAAGAAAGGAGAAATATTTGGATTATTAGGACCAAATGGCGCAGGTAAAACTACAGTTATTAAATCCATTCTCGGTGAAATTCAGATAGAAAATGGTAATATTTCTTTATTAGGATTGGATGCACTCAAAAATCAAATTGAATTTAAGTCGTTAATTGGTTATGTTCCTGAAGATTCATTTTTGTACGAATCTATGACTCCAGAAAAACTTTTTAATTTCATTCTATCTATTCGACAGACGAACGATAATGAAAAATACACAAAAAGATTACAAGAATATTTTTCAATTCTTGATTTAACACAGTATTATAAAAAATCAATAATTGCTTTATCAAAAGGAACTAAAAGAAAGATCGAAATTATCGCAGCATTATTACATAACCCAAAATTAATTATTATGGATGAACCATATAATGGAATTGACCCTGTATCGATTGCATCTTTAAATAAGATATTGAGAATGCATGTTAATCAAGGGGCTTCAATTTTATTTTCAACTCATATCTTAGAAGTAATTGAGAAAATTTGTGATCGAGTTTGTATTCTAGATCGTGGAAAAAAATTGTTTGATGGAACAATCAAAGAATTATCAAAAGAAGGAAACGAAACTGATTTTGAAAAATTATTCTTACGATTAATGAAACATGATGAAAATTTAGCAATATCACTAAAAAATTTGCAAGAAGCAATCAAATAATCATTTTAAATAAAAAAAGGAAAGAATTATCATGAATAATCGTCAATTATTTCAAATTTCTAAATATGTTGTGAATGAGGGATTTCTATTAAGTTCGAAGGTTATAAATAACGCAGAGAATATTAATAGAAAATTAGAAAAAAATCCTAATTATCTCAAATATCAAAAGTTATTATTTAAAATTTTTTTAGGAATATTACTTTTATTATTAATCCTTTATCCAATCAAGATCTTTACCGAAATTGAAGGTGCCAGTGCTTCTTCAATAAATAAATCCTGGATTATATTCAGTGGAAGTCTTCATTATTCCTTTTTCTTCATTTTTCAAATGATATTTGTAGTAACATTAGGTCTTTATTATTCAAACAAAATAATTTCAAAAGATCTTATTGGATTACTCAATTCACTTCCCCTTTCACAAAAAGAGCTGAGTAAAATTATTTATTTTTCAGTCATCCGTATTTTCGATCTCCAATTTCTGATAGTAATAATAGGATTACCTTTTGGATTTCTTTTTGTAGCAAAAGATAATATTTTGTTTGTTTTATTCTCTTTAATCGTTTCGTTAATCCATTGTTTCTTTTATTTTTCGATTTTTATAATAATCTGTGAGAAAACAAATATGTTTATTGATTCCCATAAACATTATACTAGAATTATATTAAATTTATTATTTTCTTTTAGTGGTGTCTTTATTTTTCCCAGTTTAAGAATATTTCCAATCAATCTTTCTTCAAACTATCCTTTTTCATTCTCAAGCCTTGAATTTGCATCAAATATTTTTTATTTGATACCCTTTCCATTGAATTCAAGTTCAATTCTTATGGGAATTCAAATAAGTGATTTTTCTACACTAAATTTAATTTTTGCAATTTTGGGGTTAATACTGTCAATTCTTATTTCTTTAAAGTTATTTAAGTATTCTTTAAATATAATACAAAAAAACATCTTTTCGGATAATATAAATAAAAATGAAGAAAAAAAATGTGAAACCTTTGAAATTGAAATAAAAAATCCTGCAATATCTAAGGTTTATCAATCAGAAGAAAAATTCTTTTTAACAAAGAAGCATGCACAAACATATATTGTATTTTGTATAAACCTATTAGTTTCAGTTCTATTGTCTATTATATTTGTTATAATCAATATGAATTCAATAGAAAATGGCAATTTCTTTGCAATAAGCGCGGTTTTTTCATCTTTATTTTTTGGTGGATTTTTATTAATTTATGGTTTATTTAATAAATCAAATTACAGAAATTTGTATGTTACCTTGCCAATTCAGAATTCCAAAAGATTAAAGGCCAAAATCACGGTATTTCTTAAAAATATAACACTTATTATCATATTTCCCATTCTTTTCAACGTAATCAATTTTAAGAATAATGTAGAATCTCTCTTGTTGATGTGTATGTTTTTTCCATTTGTAATTGAATTACTAATCTCCCTAATTATCATAAAAATATGGTTATTTGGAAAAAATCATAAATTATCATTAATAGAAGAAGAAATCAATCACAGTGAAAGATTATTGAAATGGGGCACTATAATTCTAATTACCTGTTTATTTTATTATATTTCTATTGAACTTTTTAATATCGTATATAATTTTTCTGAATTAGGGCTTGCTTTTGGGATCTTTAGTTTCATTGATATTTTTCTTTTTTTCGTTTTAAAGAAAATACTTAGAAATATTGATTAAAAGTTTATAGGGTTTTTTGCAGTTAAGAAAAACTTGGAAAAATCTGGACACTTTATAAATATTCAATCAATTCTTCGACATTATTTTTGATCATTCGATAGACATTGATTAGCACGGTATTAATATCCATGAGAATCGTATTGGAGGGGAGTAAATAGAAGAATAGTGCCCCTCCACCTACAAAGGGTTTTATATAATTCTCAAAGGAGGTAGGAAGATAGGGATCAATTTGATTAATTAATTGACGTTTTCCTCCAGCCCATTTCAGAAATGGATGGGGAACATCCGCAATCTTCATTTTAGTGCGATTTTGTTTACGAATTGATGCCAGATCCAGAGGAGTATTCATTACCTTGGGTATTATAGGAAAACAAAGTTTAAGAAATCCCAGATTACCTTCACATAAAACTTAACTCTGCTTATAGAAGTAATTTCATCATTTTTTCACGATAATCTAAAAATCGCTCTTGCCCCAAAAGAGTAATTTTCAAGGTTGTTCGAGGTTTTTTAAGCACAATTTCCTTTGAAACATCAATAAATCCTGCTTGCTCCAATTTGCTAACATGCGAAGAGAGGTTTCCCCATGTAAGATCTAAATTATGTTTTAGGAATACCATGTCTACGCCATCCACAACATATAATTGAGCGAGAATCAACAACCGTGTGGGATCATGGATAATTTTATCAAATGATTGATTAGAAATCACTTTTGATGTTGTAGATGAAGTGGATCTCTGTCTTTGATTTGATTTCGTTACTTTCTTGCTTTTAGTTTTTTTCTGTTGTTTCTGTTGTTTCTTTGTTTTCTCATCCATTTTGGGTGTTTTCTCCCTCTATAATATCCCTTTTGGGATGAGTTATCAAAAATCGTCTGAAGTGAATTAAACCACGAATTAACCAAAAACTACCCAATACAAAAAAGTAGAAGAAAGGGTAAACTTGAAATTTTGTTGTATTGAAAGGGATGAAAGCTAGAACAATCCCCACCACTTCGGCAAAAAGATAATTCCATAAAAACATTCTTCTTCCCGTTCTACAGACAATATCGATGCAGTATCCTAATAAAAAACTACTGTAGAAAATAGGCATCCATTTCCATAATGGTCGTCCGTATAAGACTTCCCTAAATGTTGTTCCTCCAAAATTGCCCTCAATAAGATACATTAGCAAAATTTTAAGCATTAGACTGCACAAAATCACGAAAAAAATCTTAAAATATGTTTTTGAGGAAGTGAAAGGTAATTTGAGTTTGATATACCCAACCCGGTGATACACATATTTTCTTCGAATTAAATCTGAAATAAACGACCCAAATAATGCAGTATATATAGTTAAACCCGTGGTGAAGAAAATTAGGTTCTCATTGATGAAGTTGAGGGCTATAACTAAATGCAAAATGCCTATATTTAATTCCGTCACGCCATCAGGGTTCGATAAATTGTAAGACTGATGTTTTATTTTTTTTATATTGGGAAGTTCAATCATTAATCCTCACAATTTGAATAAAGTAAAACTGAATATATAAACTTTGCGACGCAAAGTACTTTGTGGTCATGAATTTATTCATTACAATTTATTCTACAGTGTAATTTCTTTCTGAAAATCAACAATATCTGCCTAAATCGGTTTAACTAAGGAATTTAACGTTTAGACCCCCCAAAAATTTTAAAAAGTGAAATTTCGTAAAGTTTTTACGAATTTTTAGCCCGAACTATCTAATAGTTAACGGATTTTATCCTAAATGGTAAAAGGGTTGACTGGAATACCGTCAAGATGAAAAAGGTTGGGGATTTAAAAAGAAATTCTTTGATAATTCATTATGGATGAATTTACCTAATACAATTAGGATTATCCTTTCTTTTCAAAAAAAAGATATAGAGACATCCCATAATTAGAAAATTTCATGGGAAAGTCGATTTGGATAAACTAAGATTTGGGATATCTTCCTACCTACGAAAAAAAAGAGATAATTAAAACATATAGTGGAGGGGATTTATAAAAAGAATTTGAAGTAGATTGAAAGATATCAAGATAATATTGATGAATAAAGATGGAACATAAAAATTAGTAAACTACCGGCATCCCTATATGGGGTGCTACTGATCTTCCGTTACAGATCTCCAAGTGTCAAGATTTTGATACTTTTTTAGTGACGGTATGTACATTTCAATGCCCTGACGGAATTGAGATGGATAAAGGGGCTGCAAAAATAAAGGATGATACTTCAGCATGTTTAGTCAGAGCTGCGCAAATTTGCCCAAAACAAATTATCAATCAGTAGAACGAAAGTCTCAAGATTTTACCTAAATTTTATTCTTTAATTTATTAAAGGATTTTTTTTTTCAATATCATACATTTTATTGATAGAATTTCGGAAATAGATTCATTAAATAAGATTAAAGGAACTAAGAATAATATAAAAAAGTTATTTTTCAAGATCAGGATATAATTTCTTTGCACAGGTGAGGCATAATCCATGCGAAAATTTTACATCTTTTGACTTACCTGTAATATATTCTTCTATTGTTTTCCAACTACCATCATCTTGTCGAATTGCTTTACAGTTTGCGCAAATTGGAAGGAATTCATCAACAACTTGAGCCAAGGCATTGATTTTTTCTTTGTCGGCTTGAATTAATAAATTCATAAGATTATGTGATAGAGTATAAATAAGAATAGATCCAATAAAACTTACATTAACTGTAAGTAATCCTAAAAAGATATACCAAAATGCTTCAGAATTGCCTTCTGGATAAAATTTATACATTAATACGATAAAATGGCAGATAATGAGGAGATTTCCAATGATATTATGGATAATTATTTGTCTTCGTTGAATTGCAAATAACCCAAAGAGCATAGTAGTAACCAAAATAAGGCAAATCATCTCAAACAGGCGTGATAATGTTCTAATTCGATCAGAATACAAATCTTGAATAATATAATGCCAAAAAAATGATGTAATAATTATAGTGCATGAATATATTGCCCATTTTGGATGGCCACGCTTAATAAAGGAAAGTAATAAAATTAGTCCAATTAAACTGGTAATATCGCCCCATAATTGCCACCAGTGAAAAATACCAAAGAAATTATTCAAAAATGCCATAACTAATGATAAAAAAAGATAACACGCGAATAAAAACAAATATCTCATTTTTATCTGTCGGTCTGAAAAAAACCAGACCGCACAGAGTAAAACAAAGTTGGACCATTCTATAACTCTTTTTTTTTATTATTTCCTTTAGAATCTACGCTGCGCGAATTATTCTTCAATTTAACGAGTAACCAGCC
>JAUWMK010000171.1 GCA_030613185.1 Promethearchaeum sp. | reverse complement strand
AAATATCTGTATTCGTTGTAAGGGTTCTAGATTACTGTGTGGAAAGAAGTCTTGCCCAATTCTGATGAGAAACTCTGTCTTAAAAAGTTTTGTGGGCATAGATCCCAAAAAATATAAAGGTAAGCAAGATATATTCGGAGCAAGCCCTCCTGCTGTTTTTGTTGGATCTTATGGGTATCCTAAAGTAAATATTGGACCTCTTCTTCCCATTGGAGAATATGCTAAATTTAAAGACACTCATTTTTTGGATTCTCCTGAATCTTGGTTTGGAAAACCAATTGAAGAAATTATTGGTTTTCGTTCTAGTATGATTCGTTCCAATTTCAACATCAGTGTCCGTTATAATGATAATCTTGATAAAACATACAGCAAATTAAATAGATCTAACCGAAAATTATTGGATGCTACTCAAGAATTAACCCTCGCTTCAAATTCTGTTGATACAGAAGCGCATCTATCAAGAATACGATTTAATTTAAAATATGATAGCAATGCTGCGCCAACAGGACCTTCTGGTAGGGCTGAAGAAATAAAAGTAATCGATAATATCAAAGTTCTCAAACCCGTAGATAAAGTGTATTCTGATAGGGATCTAAAAGCAGCCGATGCTATACTTGATTATTTATACAAGTCTGATGATGTATCAATTACATCAATTCAACGGTTACTTTCAGCAGGGTTACTAGGAGTTAAAAAGAAGAGAACGCTCGTTCCCACTAGATGGAGCATTACAGCCGTAGATGATATCATTGGGAAAGGAATTGCCAAGAAATTAATTCATTTTCAATCAATTGATAAGTATTATACTTTTTCAGGTCAATATTTGGATAATAAATTTCTAATAGTACTAATTCCCGGACCATGGAGTTATGAGATGAATGAATATTGGCATCGAGACTCCATCTGGAATCAGGATATTCCAGGTGTATCTAATAATAATCAATCATCTATCCCAATTATTGCAACAGATTATGAATATGAGAAAGGACGAAAAAAATATGCTAGTAATATAACAGGAGCTTATTATGCTGCAAGAAAAGAAGTTGAAGAATTTTTATTTTTAAGGAATAAACAAGCGCGGGTTATTGTTTTCAGGGAAATATCGGGCGGTTATCTTGTACCTCTTGGTGTTTGGGTTATCAGAGAAACGATTAGGAATATTTTATCAAAAGGAATGAAGGGAGGAAATGTGCAAGTTCATGAAACTTTGGAATCTGCTCTTCAGCGCATTAAACAAGAGTTCACGCTTCCAATGAAACATTGGATTAAAGCAAGCCGCTTAATCCCTTATATTCGCAAGCAACGTCGATTGGATTATTGGATGGTTTAAAGAAAGATTTAATTAAAATTGAGTTTTTGTCAAGACAATGTATGTTGCTTTACTTATCATTGGTGTTTCTTTTTTAATATTTAGGATTTGGTTGACCGAATTCAAACTTCGAGCGGAATTAGAATTCAGGCGGCACTATTTATCTCGTTTTTTAAATTATTATTACTGTATAGCTTTGATTTCAAGTTTTACGTGGGATATTTTTAATTTTATTTTAATTAGTGAAACAATTGCATTGATCATCGCTTTTATTGGGTGGGATATTCCTTTCTTCATCAAATTTAATAAACAAGACCATTGGCAAAAAAATAAAACATGGCTTATCATAGAAAGAGCGACTTTACATCCTCCAATGATAGGAACGGTTATTTGGATGTTATTTTCAGGACTCAGATCATTTGTTGATTCTTCTAATTTAATCCTTATTGTAATAATCACCTTAATCTTAGGTTTACTTCCATATTTTCTATTTGATCAAAGGTGGACAAAAAAATATATCGTAAAAGGGGTATTTTTTAGTTTTAGATGGGAAATTCTAACGATTGCTTTAATATCCTTGATAATAGCAGTTGTTTATTTTCTTTGGCCATTTTAGTTGTTGTTCCACTACCATTAAATGTGTCTGATTTGATACCACAATTTTTATAACAATTCTTTCCAAGATTTAATCACAACTATGAAATACCCCAAAATCAGTAATAGAACATATTTTATTGGGATAATATTTTTAATTCTAAGTTTATCCATTATTTATGGCGCAATCTCTGTAAATGCCCAAGATCCTCAAATAAATCTTGATGATCCAATATCAATTGAATATTATAGCTTAGAAGATTGCTCCATTTGTTTAGAAAAAGAGCAATACGTTGATGAATTAAAAGTTAACCATCCTAGTATCAATTTGACAAAATATATTATTATCACTGCGGAGAATTTTTCAAAATTTTTTGATTATACCGAATCTTTGGGACTAGGGAAACCAACCCCACCTCTTGCAATATTTCGAAAAGGTGATTGTGTATATGATTTGGCTGGAGAAGAAATAACTCTTGATTCATTGGAACAATGGTACAATACTTTTGAAAAATTGGAAGGATCTTGTCCTAATTGGCAAGGGGAAAAAATTACTCCGTGGTTTGCTTTTATATCTGGGTTAATTACAGGTTTATCTCCTTGTGTTATATTAGTTACTGCTGTAGTCTCATCTGCTTTAATCGTTCAAGAAGGTAAAAAAACAAAAATGCTTCCTATATTTGTAGGATTTACATTGGGGGTTTTATTAATGTATTTCTTATTAGGGATTGTTGTTGTCTTCACGTTTGAATTTCTCATTTCAACTTTCTTTGGATCTGCTATAAGAATATTTTTCGCAGTTTTAATGTTTTTGCTCGGCTTATGGTATATTATTGATGCCTATAATGAAAATAGTAAATTATTTTCGACACCAGAGCCAATAAAAGCATTTGTGAAAAAAATGGCTAATAAGGGGACTTTCTTATACACATTCATTCTGGGATTTGTCTTTTCGTTCATAAAAATCCCGTGTGTGGGTGGAATAATGATCTCCTTAGTGTATGGTTTATCTAGTAATCCTGCACTTTATGTTCCATCATTAATTTTGTTCTATGTTGGACTTTTAATTCCATTGGTAATATTAATGATTATTTTAGGCTATGGGGTCCAAACAGAAAAGGTTAATGAAATAAGGATAAAATATAGGCCAATATTAAGGATTGTTTCTGGTTTACTCATCATTGGGTTAACCATTTACTCTTTATTTTTCTAATATCTTATATTTTAAAATAAAAATTTTTTTATTTTTTCAATTTTTTTTTTTTTCAATGTCGATAGAAATAAATAGCAATAGAAGAAATATTATCATTGGAGCAATTGTGTTAATTTCTATGGTTACAATAACTATTATTTTTGCTCCCGGCCTAAATCCAGACAATACAAGTGAATTATACGAGGATATAGATGTAAATACAGCTTACAATATGATTAATGACCCAGAGACATATCCTAATTTAATAATCTTGGATGTTCGCACACTATCCGAATATGAAGAAAATCATATCAATAGTTCTATTTTAATCCCGCATGATGTATTAAGGATACAAATTGATGAACTAATCAATTATAAAGATGTAGAAATAATTGTGCATTGTCGATCAGGTTCCCGGAGTAAAATTGGCGTAAATATTTTGATTTCCAATAATTTTACTAAAGTTTATAATATGCTTGGAGGAATAAACAGTTGGATTGAAGCTGATTATCCAACAGTATAGATTTTTTTTCAAATTTGGACTCAATAAACAAATTTGTTAATAAAACGTTTCAATTTTTTTTCCTATATTTTAACTTAAATTCACGAAAAACGAATACTTTTGAGAATTAAGTGTGAGATTAAGGTTTTCGATCGGAAAAAACTAATAGCGCAATTTTCAATAGTACTATTAATACATAAATATCGAAATTTTTGAGATCAATAAAATGAAAATGAAACTTGTTAAAGAACCCAATGATATCATCAAATTACTTAATTCAAACATTGAAGATGAGAAAATATTAGGTTACAAGTCATTTTTAAACCGAACTCATTGGTTTTATGCCCAAACTCCTGAAGCTTTAAAAATATTTGCATGTAATCAATTAAACGTAAATTCTCGATATGTTTTGGCAACATTTAAGAAAATAGAACCGGCATTTCTGTGGGCAAGTCAAGACTCGCTGGAAAATAAAAAACTTAAGATGGTTGAAGCTGCTTATTCTTATGTTTCAAGCATCAAAGAAGAGATTCCTCCAATTATAGTCTGGAATTTCTTTGATTCGCAAAAAATTAGATTCGTAGTTCACGATGGCCATCATAGATCATTCTATTTTTATAGATTTCATAAAAAAGTTAACGCCGTAATTCTAGAGCCAATTGGTAATTATCACCAAATGGAAGAAAAGTTTAACTATGCCTTTCAAATTCAAAAAAGGGTAATAGATCTGCCCGTTACCCGTCAAAAAACAAATTAGGGGTCAAATTAAATGGTAAAATCACGAAATATTGATTGGAATTTTATAGATGTTGATGAATTTTCGATCAAGCATCTTCAAGATTTTACAGTCAAAGATTTAACCAAAATGTTTTTACGAGAAAATGATCCAATGGTTCCAGAACTTGGTTATTTTGCTTTCCTTTTAAAGAGTAAATGGGGTGTATTATTCGATATTGAACGAGGTATTAAAAGAACCTTAATGCAACTTAGATTACCTCTGTTTGAAGGTAAAGGTTTAAGCTGGACTGAAAGGAAAATGAACCCTGCCAAAATTTGGGGTTCTGAAGATTCTTTGGATTCTGATACATATGAAATGGTCAAAGTAGCCTTCAAATATATGATAAAAACTCAAAAACCAATTCCCCCAGTGGTGGTCTGGCTGATAAAAACCGAGTCTCGTTATAATTTAGTATGTCATGATGGACATCATCGCATTTCTGTAGCGAATGAATTAAAAATGAAGATACCGGCCATTGTTCTTGAATATTGGATCGATAATCGAGAAAATCCAATTTTACCTCAAAAAATACCTTATCGGAAAATTAATACATATACAATAGATTTACCAGTCGAGAAATTCAAACCGATATAAAGTAAATTGCATTTTTCTCTTTATTTCAAAAACAATTACTTTAAAATTAAACACCATTTTTAATAATATATGAATATTGAAGAAAAATTTGATTTTGTTAAAGAAAAATTCAAATCCTTTAGCAATTATCTTGAGATTTCAAATTTTAGACAATTTCTGCTACTCATTTTGAATATCGAAGGAGATGGTGCTGAAGCCATAATGCGGCAATTAGGTATGGGTTCGAAAACCAAGACCATTTTACCATATGATCCTTACAAGAAATCATACTATACAAAAGTAATATCTGGTCTTTCCATGAAAAATCAGTTGAAAATATATATCAAATCAAAAAAAGTTAATGAATCCCTTCAAAATAAATCTGATTCTAAGATTTTTACAGAAAATTTAAGCGATTTTGAGCGAAAAAATCTTCTTCCAAATAAGTTTTCTTTAATTATTCCATCTATTGTTGATTCCTTAGATGAAAACCTTGGTCACATTAAAAACAAGGAAATCACTCCCGTTATTGAATCACTTTTTGTAGATTTAGCGGAATTTATCGCGAGTCAAAATTTAAAATTTATTTTCTTATTAGAAGATGATACTGCTGACATATTATTTACAGTAAACATGTCAATTGCCCCTGATATCAATTCCCCAAAACAAATCCAATACTTTGATATATATATCGATGAAAATAAAAAAATTAGGAACCATACTTTCATTAGAATGAAAAAGGGTGAGATGGATATGGAATTCATGGATGAAATTAAAGATTATAATCATTCTGAGATTTTTAAATCTCATTTCACAATAGTTGTTAAAATTAAATCATTCAATCTTCTTTAAACGAATTCTATTGTATAAAAAATTATAATAAAAAATAGTTTTTTTTTTTATGTTATTGTGATATAGCCCTTATCTTTATAATCGTCAAGTATTTCTGGAACGAGATTATAATCAAATTCCAAAGATCGCTCATAAGCCCTGCTTTCTAATTGATTAATTATTCCCGCCATTGAAACAACGGTCTCGGACCTAACTATTTGAAGGATGTGTTTTTTAAGCTCTGTATCTTGGTTTTCTGCCGTTCGCACATGAATTGCTGAATTATAGAAGTATAAACGATCTATTATTTTTTTAACTTGCACTTCTTCTTCTTTAACTTCTGGTTCTGGTTCTATCCACAATTCCTTTCGCTGGCGCATAGTTTCTAACCATTTTATAGAAAACATGCTTTCTTGATCTGGATATTTCTTTTTCATTATTTTTTGAAGATTTTTATTGTCTTTGTAGTCTTTTATATTCATTGCTTCAATTTCTTCTGTAAATTTCAGGAGATAGTCAATCTTATTTTTTGCGTAAATAAAACTCAATTTCGAATCGGTCAATTCATTTAATATTACTTCAAATGGTTCAGAAAGACTATCGCCAAACGGTTTTTGAACACTAATTTTATACAAAACATTGAAAATAGAGTAGTTTTTAAGTTTATCTCCTTGCTTGTCATTGAATTCAAGATAACTAGGTGGGTTCATAATTATACATTTTTCAGGCATTTGTGGGAAAAACCATGCCAATGCGTTAAATATGACACCAAAACGCTCCGAATCTAAATCATCTTCGATAAAAAGAATCGGGCTCCCAACAAAGCAAGAGAATAATAATGATCGAAGATCTCGTTCAGAAATGAAATTTGAGAGATTTTTTAAGGAATAATCATATTGATCATGTTTTTTAAGTAGAAAATTGAGTTTTGATTTAATTTTTAGTGCTTCTGCTTTTAATGAATATTCGAGAACCAAATAATCCCTTACCTTGAAATTTTTATCGATATATGCGTAAAATTCATGAGGACAAACTAAATCTCTTGGAATATAAACAGATGTGGCGCCAGAATCTTTTTTTTCAATGACATCAACCGGAATGGGAATGCGCCCTTGTTTAGAACAAACGGGACAAACGACCATTATTCTTTTTTCGCTCATAGTATATCGTTTTATTTATTGAATTTAGATTATTATCTTATTTAAAATGGGAAAATATGTTATATTTAAAATTGATCTAACTAACGTATGATCTGTATTATAATCTAGGTATTATATGTCTTGCAGAAAAAACAGAAAATTAATCAAATGATTAAAAATGAAAGAAAGAACCTAAGGTTATGCTAATATACCTAAATTATTGAGATATTTTTGTGGTGTTCTTTCAAATATTCCACGATACCGACCTGTACTTTCTTGAATTCTTCGAGAACTCCTGTAAAAGGTTTCTTAGTTACTTCTTCAAGCCAACCATGAAGTTTGTCAAGAATACGGTATTTTAATTCGAGATTTCCTTCAATAAGTAGTGAAATATAATAATTGCCCAATTTAGAGAATAAAATAAAACGATAATGCTGAAATCCGAGTTTTACTGAGATCCAATTTGGCATCATCTGGGTGTTCGCAACTGTATTGGCTGCCATTGCCTCTACTTTTGCAGTAATTAATGCTTCTGCCATTTCTAACTGATTGAAATCGGAACTACTCTCATTATTTGGGTCAATTGTGGGCATCCCCTCGATTTCTAGTTCTTCTGTAATAATTTTTGAAATTACACCGATCGATTGATAACTTAGGCCAAAATAATCCACTCTTAGAAAATTGTCTAGAGATTTTAATTTTCGAGAAGTAAATACGTCTTGAAGTTTGATATATTCATTTAAAATAAATTTAACACGTGATGGGAAATTCTGCTTTATATTATATAAATCGAGTTTAGTCAATTTCTTAACATTTTTTCCGCGCAGAATTTCTTTAATAAGAGTTTTCATGTTGTTTAATAACCAAGCGGCTTTTTTAGCGGGAAAATTGCCATAAATAACATATAAGAAATCTCTATCACTTAAAAAATAGCAAATCTCTTCGTGACCATTATCGAGGGGAGAAAGCATCATCCTATCTAATTCACCACTTAATATTGAAGTGGCTATATAATCAAGATTTGAACCTAATTCAAGGAAATATTTAAATTTCTCATTAGAATAATATATTTCAGTTCTTTCTTTTGTTATTACTCCCATAAATTTTAGATATTCATCATTCTTTCTTAGTTCAATTTTTGTATTTGAAAGGTCAATTTCTGTTCGTTTTTTCACTTTTACTTTAATTCTTGTATCAGTATCCGAAGCAGAATCTTTTGAAATATGTGTATTAGTAATCGCATTATCTTTGATAGATTTTTCTATTTTATCTGAGATTATAATATCAGGATTAGATTGAATTTTTAAGCTTTGAGAAAATTCCTGAGGAGTCTGATCTATTTTTCCTTTGGATGATTGATCAAGAGTTTTAAAAACGGGTTTAATTTCAAAAACCTTTTTCTCTTCTTCCTTTTTTTTCAATTGTCCCTTAATGATTTCACTACTGAATTTTTTTTTCTCTTCTTTCTCTACTTTCTCTCTATTCAACATTCTTCTAGTTTTTCTCTTTGGTTCTTCGACACCTGGAATTCTTTCATTACATTTTGGGCAATGTAGGGGGAAAGGTGCAACTAATAAATAACCACATTTTGGACATTTTTTTTTTTCAGTAGAATCATCAAAGAACATTTTAGTTTATCATTTCTATTAGGTTTGTTTTAGTTAATTAATGTTTGTTTACAAATCATATATTAAAATTTCTATTCACTATTGAAGATTTTATTTCAGTATTGGAGTTAGTATTAGAGTTAATATCTTTATAAAAGTTCTAATCAAATTTCTAGTTTTTAATTAGAAAAAAACGAAAAAAAATATCAAATCAATCTGTATCTATGTTTAGAATTCTATTCATATTATTTATTCTTCTATTCAATACTTCTTGTGTTCCTATATCAGTTCGATGAAAAAGCGCGCCATGAATAAAAGTTGTGCCTTTTTCTGCAATTTTTTCTGCTTTACCAAGTGTATCTGCAATTCCAAGTACCGCAATCGCTCTTGAAGTAGATGTAAATATTTTTCCGTCTTCCTCACTCACCGATGCATAATATAATTTTGCACCCAATTTTGCAATCGCGTCTTCATCAATTATTATTTCAGAATTTGCGCTAGGCTTCACTGGATACCCTTCCGGGACCAAGTATTTGCATACAGTGGCTTTTTTTTCAAATTCCAATGGACCAGTTAAGTTTCCGTCTAAAATTTGTTGACAAACTATTACAAAATTACTCTTCATTATCGGTAACACATTCATCGCTTCAGGGTCTCCAAATCTAATGTTAAACTCAACTATTTTCAATCCTTTCTTTGTTTTCATGAATTGTCCATATAAAAAGCCCTTGAATTGAGTTCCAGTTTCTTTAGCCACTGCATCAATAACTTGCTTCATTTGATTGTTAGCATACTTTACGTCTTCACTTGAAATAAATGGCATTAGGTGATTTTGCATTGAATATGATCCCATTCCCCCTGTATTTGGCCCTTTATCCCCATTGTATGCGCGTTTGTTGTCTTGAACAATTGGTGTTCCGATCACATTGACTCCATCAACAAAGCATATATATGTAAATTCTTCCCCGTTAAGTTTTTCTTCAATTATTACTCGTCCTTTATTATTTATGATTTCATTACAATAATCCATCACATCTTGCTCGCTTTGTAAATGATCCCCCC
>JAUWMK010000136.1 GCA_030613185.1 Promethearchaeum sp. | reverse complement strand
AATTTGAATCGGAATTCCAGTATTTCATTGGTGGTAAAGGTACTTTCATATTTCAGAGCTCATTCCTTTTTTTTTCAAAAATTCACCATATTTAATTAAGTTGAAGAGTGCATCTACACATCGATGGGGTGTTTGGTAAGTAGGAAAAAGGTTTTCGTTTAAATGTCTGAACATACTATCATTATAGCCCCAAAGATTTACGAAAATAATTGGAAATTTATATTTTTTTACTATTTTTTGCGCGTCAACTACACTGGCTTCAGACATCTCCCGCCATTGCATAATTATCTCATGCGGTTTAGGTTTCTCGAGGAAATCATTTCCAATGGATTGAAAGTTAAAAAATTGATCCCCATAGGCACCATAGACAACCATCGCATCATATTCACCAGATCGTGCGATTATTCTTGGAACTTTAATAAAAAAATCAACTGGGTTAAGGCTAAATGTAAAATCCAATGGATTTGAAGATTGCGCGGTAGGGACGAGAAATTTATCAATTTTTTTCTTTATTTCTTCACTATAAAATGGTAATTCTAATCCTTTTCTGCTTATCCTATCTGCCATTGTCGCACCAGGACCACCAGAGTTAGTCATTATCATAATTCTTTTTCCTTTCGGAATTATCCCCAAAGGAACTAAGTGAGAAAAGATCATAGCGGTATCAAAAAATTCTTCTACAGTGTGAGTCCGAATTATACCTGTTTGCTTAAAAACAGCATCATAAACTTCATCATTTCCAGCCAATGAACCAGTATGACTTTTTACAGCCTTCGCGCCTCCCTCAGTCCCTCCTACATAAAGAACTATAATTGGTTTTTTTGGGGAGATGCGTTTGGCTAATTCGAAAAATAGGCGACCTCGTTTAATTTCCTCGATATAAAGCATTATTACATCAGTATAAGGATCTGTCTCAAAATATTCTAAACAATCACATAAATCGATAATCGCTTCATTGCCCAGTGACAATGTTTTATTAAGTAAGAGATTTCGCTCTTTAAGTATGGCAAATGTATGAGAAACGAAAGTTCCGCTTTGTGAGGCAATCGATACATTTCCAGCAGGTAAGGAATACGTTTGAACGGTTGTATTTAGAATGCATTCTTCATTAGGATCTGTAGAATATTTAGCATGAGTATTTAAGATTCCAATGCAATTTGGACCAAGGATGTTAAGGTCATATTTTGAAGCAATTTCTTTTAACTCATTACTTGCTGTATTATTGTCCATTTCGCGAAAACCAGCAGTTACCAAAATTACGTTTCTAACCCCGTTTTCACCCAATTCTTTTAATATGTTTGGTATGTGTTTCTTAGAGACAACAATCTCTGCAAGATCTACTTTACCCGGGACGTCATTAATAGATTTATATGCTTTTATTCCGAAAATGGTTTCTAATTTGGGATGAATAGGGTAAATTTTTCCCTTAAAACCATTATCAATTAAGGTTAACAATTGAAAGGCCCCCATATTGTAAGGGATATTCTCATTAGCACCATAAAAGGCAAAAGTATGAGGGTTCATAAATTTCTCTAAGAAATTTTGTTCCATTTCATTTCAATAAACTTATGGATTCTTTTAAACTATTTTATTCGATTTTAGGATAAAAAGGTAAAAAATTAGAGTTTATATATTTGAGTATACACGTGTATATTGTTGAACATGGTAGATAAAAATATCCCTCTTCGAGTTAACAATGAATTAACAGATAAAATTGATGAATTAATAAAAAGAGGTATATTCAGAAATAGAAATGAGGGAATTAGAGAAGGTATTCGCCAATTAATTAAAAAATATGATTCACAAAAAGACTCCACTTTTAAAAAAGCACAAATCGCTCAAATAATTGCAAATTATCTTGAATTGCACTATTCTGAAGATTTGGAAACGATAATACTATTTGGTTCAGTTGCAAAAGGAACTGATAGTGAGGATAGCGATATAGATATTCTTGTTTTAACCAAAAAAAAATATTCATATACTCAAAAACACCACATTATGAATCAAATAGTTCATCTCACTCATGGTTTGGATTATATTATTTCTCTTCAATTTGAAACAACTCAAAAATATCTAGAACGTATTAAAGAGAATTTCACATTTGAATCGAATGTAGCCAAAGATGGAAAAGTGTTAAGGGGAATTATACCATCTCATGTCTTAAAAAAAATTAAAGAAAACAAAGAAAATTAAGATAATTTGCATAATCATGAATTATGTCGTTCTCTTGGCTTTTGTTTGGTGGGGGAATTATCAGTGGATTTATTCTGGAAAAACTCCGAAAATATCTTTTTAGAGGTGCTCGTCTGCGAAACCTTGAAAAAAATAGAAAACACTGGATTCTTTCACCGCAAATAAATAGAAAAGACGAAATAATTAAAATGCCTGATGGAAAAAAGCTACAAGCTTATGTTTATTCTTCAGATATTACTCCAGAAATGGCACCTAGTGTATTGTTTTTACATGGTTTTGGAGGTTTTGCACAAGATTTTAATTTTGAAAGCATTTTAAGTTCAATTTGCCTTGCTGGATTTCGAGTATTCGCATATGATTTTCGGGCTTCTGGAAATTCACGAGAAAAAGGAGAACCTTCAATTTTTGGGTCATCAAATGGAGATTTTATTCAATTAATTTTCAAAGACGTTATTACAGCAATCGATTGGATGCATCAACATGAAGGAGTCGACCAAGAAAACTTATCCATCATTGGAGGATCGCTTGGTGGTGGGATGGTTTTAAGTTCTGCATTACATGATGAAAGAATAAAAAAAATTATTGGAATTTGCGCGCCATATGATTTTTCCGATGTTTTTAGAGATGGTTTTATCGAAGGTTCTTTAATAAATCGTTTGTATTTTAAAATATTGTTTAAGAAATTAACAGATGTTGATGATTTCCTTGCAAAAGTTCATGATGTTTCACCAATTGTCAAAATAAAGGAGGATTTCAATTATAAGGATCGAGTTTATTTAACCCATAGTCAGAATGATGAGGTTATCGCATTTAAAAAGCATTTTTTAAAAAATGTAGAAAAAATGAAGATCCCAGAGAAGAATACCTTAATTTTTGAAAGAGGGGGTCATGAATTCACCGGAAATACAGCTCCATTAATAGCTCGAATATTATACTGGCTGAAATAATTTCTATTTTAACCTTGGTTAGCTAACTTCTTCAATTCTTTTTTAAGCCACTTTGGTATGACTTTTGGAGGAAATTTCTCGTAAACCTTGCGTAGTACATCTCGCATTTGCTCACTTGAAGGGGGTCTATCTCCTAATTTTTGTTGGTTCAATAACTCTCCATATAATTTACACGCATACCATTGATCTTCTTTGGTCCCAAAGTATTTAAACAACGCAATACCTATCCCGTAATCATAACCAATACAGGATTTAAGCATTTCTTCAGCATTGCATTCAACACTGTTTGTTATGCAATATATACTGGCATCTTCACCGTAATCTTTAAAGCGGTGTGCCATATTTTTTTGGAAATACCAATGCATAATATTACCCAAACGACCCCATTTTTTCCCGTCGTCAGCAGTACCTGCCAAATACGGATAATTCATAGGTATTGCTGAATCCATCACGCTAGTTAAACCTAAATAATCTTGAGAAACCAATTTACGGCTATATATACGAGGCCCAGGTAAATTGAACCATGAAGTACTTATTTTTTCATCAACAGATTTGACAGCATCATTGAATTTTCTACCATATTCAACAATATTGGCCATTCTGAATTGATCCCATTCCTTACATTTCATCATCTTATCGGCTTTAGATGGATATTGTTCAGCAAATGCGGTTCTGCATCTATCACATCCACAAAAATCTCTATAACCATGATGATACCTAATATAATCGGCTAAAATCCCATGTACATGATATTTTGATGCGATTTCTTTCACGAGTTTTACCATGTAATCAATATGTTCTGAACGAGGGCAATGGAAGGCAGTCTCGGGAATATAACCTTGTCCCCTTGCACCACGCGATGCCCCTATTTTTTCATCAACTTTATTTGTTAAAAATGGGATTTTTTTCTGCATCTCTTCTAGCGAAACTCCTTCAGGTAAATCAACTCTCATTTCACCCTCAGGATGTATTCCAGGATCTCCAGCTTTATGGTCTTTTCCATCTTTGATATGCACACACACAGTTTCGGGATGTTCCCAGCCTTTGTATGCATCATTCATGTTAGTTATAGATAACATGAATACAATGTTCTTCTTCTCACATATATCAGAAAATTCTTGAACTAAATCGCGCCCTGTTGGATTCCATCCAGTTTTTGTATTTGCTATTGTTGCTCCATCAGTGTCTTTCACTACAAGTCCGAATGAATTAAAATTGTGATCGATTATTTTATCAATTATTTCTTTGGGATTGATTTGGTTTACAAATTCATAATCAAGTTTTCTAAATCCATGAGGACCACGAACTGGCATCAGAGCTTGAGAATATATTTTTTTATCCCCCAAATGCATACGAAACGGTTGCATTTGTATTTCAGATAACATTGGATGTTTGGTCATTATTTTATCTCCTTATTTAATCTCCTTATTTAATCTCCTTTTCTTGCTAGAAATATTGTAGGTTTAATATATTTTGCTGTGGATCTATTTTGGAAAACAATCCATTTGACTTTAGATTGTAATTTGAATTTCTTTTTGATTATGGGGCTTTTTCGATATAAATAGAGCATAATCTTCATTATTTTTAAAAAATTTTTGAACCCACCTACTAATTGGAACATTTCTCTTATATTTAATTTGTTTTTCACAAATTGCACCTGAAAATCCTTAAAATCATATTTAGTACACCAATTTTGATATTCTGAAATTAAAGGGATGTTCAATTTATAACCCGCAATCTCTTCAAACATATCAGCAGCCTCTAAAATTTTATCTAATTTCTTTTCTGGGATATTGGGTTTTAACATAAGTTCATTGAATGCGACATGCCCATTTGGTTTTAATACTCTGTTAAATTCTTTAAATGCTCGAGTGTGATCTAAGAAATAAGCCATGTATTCAGTGAAAACTCCATCAAATTCTTCTTCATTAAAGGGTAATTTGCAGTTAAAAAAAATTTAGTCAAATATGGACAATATTTAATTCAGCTTACCATATAGATAACCCAAGAATTAATATTGCCAAAGATACATAAAAATCTCATGTTTTCCATAGGAATGGCAGCAATGATTATAGGTGTTTGCAAGAAAACGTTAAGAAGATGGGAAAAAAAAGATCTGATTACTCCAATGCGAACTCCGGGAGGTCATCGAAGATATCAATGGATGATCTGATTCAAGCGGGATATAAATACGAAGATAGAAAAGAGAGCAACCATATATTACATAATAAATTAACTATTTTATACTCACGCGTATCCAGCCATAAACAAAAGAAAAAGGGTGATCTGGAACGGCAACAACAATATCTCGAACAATATTGTGAGAAAGAGCAAATAACAAATTATACCCATATCACAGATACAGCGTCCGGATTAAATACAAAACGATCGGGTTTAAGAAAACTGTTTAAACTGATTAAATCGGGAAAAGTTGCAAGAATAGTCATCACATTCAAGGACAGACTCACACGTTTTGGTTTTGAATATATTTTACAGTATTGTGCCATTTTCAATGTATCAATAGTTGCATTAAAAAATTCGCTTGGGAAAACTGTTCAGCAAGAATTGGTCGATGATATGATGTCACTTATCGCGTGTTTCTCCGGAAAATTATACGGATTACGATCGATGCAATCCCGTGCTAAAAAGCAATCGGGAGTCAAAAGTTAATCTAAAAAATTTATATAATCTACTAATTCTCCCGACTATAATGCTTTAAATACTCGAAATTCACTATAATTTCATTAATCAAAGCGTCATCCTTGGCAAAAATGCAATGTCTCAAATAATTACTCGAAAATTCGGATTAAAAGTTGATAATATTGATAAAATTCAACAAATATTTCTGAAATTCCGTGATTTTGAGAACCTCATCATAACCGGATTATTATCTTATGCCGATGACACGGATTTCATTGACCGATTCAAACGAAAAGCCAAAATTGGATATAAAACCGCTTATGACTATTTCAATATAAATCGATTGGCCCCTCAAACCTATTTGGAATTAGATTTTAAAGAAAGAATGAAACGTGCTGCAATGTATTATCCGTATTTTGCCATACGAAATTATTTAATTAGAAAAAACAATCTCACACGAATCATTGATCTACTTAAAGTATTGTTTTTGAATCATCCTTTCGAATGCGTTAATTTCATTAGAAATGGCACCATAACAAGACAACATCTCATAGGTATTAAACATGAACTTTCCCATAATATATATGACGAACGGCAATCACTCAGTATTGAATATCTGGTAAATCATATCAACCAGCTAAGAAATCTGCTACTAAAGAATATGGTTTCAAATATTGAGATAAACGATGTACTTAATAATACCTTAGAAAATCCTTCAAGAATGAAGCATATTATCTTAGAATCATTAAATGGATTTAGTGTTCTACGGAAGAGACATGAAATAAAGATTAAGGCTGATAAACTGCTTTATCATCTTAAAAAATTCTTTATAACTTCAATAAAAAGAAAAAGCACACGCTTATTTAAGATTTATATGGACAAAGATATCTCAAAGGCAAAATCACCTCTATTGCAAATGATTCATTCCATCGGAACCGACAATTTAAGTGATTTTAAACGTGAACGTGATGTTTTTCTACCATCGCTAGAGAATTTAGCTGATATCGATCTTTATCCACTATGTAAAGATATTATTGATGAAATAGTCGAAAATATAACATCATCCGAATGTCCTTTGTATAAATTGATAGCACCTAAGATTAAACCGATCCTGATTGAATCAATTGATGATGCAGGTTTTTTAGAATATATTAAAATTAAACTTCGCTATAAAGTAATATCGATATTGCCCGATATAATTTTCCAAGGCACCAGCGGTATAATTACTCCTGTGCTTGACAGTATTGATTTAATTAAAGGTCGGCTTTCAGATTTACTAAATATTCCGATGATTAAAACACTGACAATTAATCTCCCGTTTAGGGAACAATTATGGAAAAATGTATCAGATGATTCAGGTGATTTAAGTCAATCCTTCATATTCACACCTTTAAAAAAGAGCGCAACTACATACTTTAAGTTTAGTATATCCAACACTCCCCGAAAAGAAGCATTGTTTCGGAATGATATCTATATTTCACCGCCGATTTTGAAATTACAACATCGTAAATTAATTCTTATCCAACCTTTTGAGCAAAAAGGCATTGAGATTCCCGATCATGATGATGATATTGAAATGGGGATCGATCTTGGTCTGAAACATTTTGCGGTGATTTCTATTCGTGATAAGCAAAGAGGTGATGAAATTGCCCGTTATTTCCTCGGACAAAAAGCTATATTTGGTAATAAATTCAATCATGATGATGGTAAATTCATTCCATTAACTGATATAAACCGGAACATCAAGCGTAAACTTATGCATTTACGTTCGGAGGTTAGGGATATTCAAACTAAAAAAGCATTATATGAAATTAATTTCCCTAATGATGGAAAACGCCAATTTCATATTGATAAAACCTTGTCCTGTTTGTGGGATAAAATCAATCGCATCCATTTGGAGATAAGAAATCAGCTAACTCATCGAGTTTTGCAGATTGCGCAGTTTCACAGAGTTTCGTTGGTTAAATTCGAGGATTTGAGTTGGTCAAAACATAGCAGGAAAGCAGTATCGGGAAAATGGATAGCATATCACCAGATTCATTGGTTCCATTCAAAGATCATCCAACATGTTGGACAGGCTGCGAAACGGGTAGGGATCAAAGTCGGCGTTGTAAATGCGCGCTGGAGCTCTCAAATTTGTTCTCACTGTGCAAAAGGTAATAATGTTGCCTTAAATATCACAATGCAATCGAATAAGAATCATCTCCATGATTATTTTGGCACCCGCACAGGAAAACAATTTCGATGCAAACAAATGCTGTATAAAGATGGCACTTCTCATCATAAGTTCGAGATTGATGCCGATCTTAATGCTGCTCGGAATGTGAGCATGCGACCATTGATTCGGTTATTAATATAAATTTTTTTTAAACCACCGGCATTTCTATATGGGATGCTACTGATCTTCCGTTACGGATCTCCAATTGTCCAGATTTGGATAATTTTTAAGTGACGGTAATTCATGGGCATCAGCTATTTGAAATTTAACTTTCTCCTCTAAATTTTTCTCTTTGGCAGTTCTTTAGCAATTTGAATTGATTTTTCGGCAAGATCGATACCAGTTACGCTTAAATCATAATTTTCAGCCAAATAAAAAGCACTTTTCCCAACTCCACATCCAATAATTAAAACTTTTGAGTTTGCAGGGAACTTATATATTTTTATTAATTCATTCCAAGTTTCCAATCCTCTCCAATTAAATGACTCTAATCCCATTTTACTTAACATATCATACCAAGGAGGTTGTTCCCATTCCTTAATGTTAATTTCAGAACTAATTTTTCCCATTTTTTTGCACATTGAACCTAGTATTATTTTTAACTTTTTATCCTAAAAAATATTAATAAAGTGAAATGAAGTGTATATTATGCAAGAGGAACCTAATAATCGATTAAGGTCTTTTTTAAAAACTTACAGATTTTTCATCTTATTCGTGCTCATTTTGTTAATTGGATCAATTTTATTTATGATTAATGAAGGTGCGTTGGATATTGCTGTTACAAATATCTTTTATAATTCTAGTTTGCCTTTAGGGGAGCGTTTTTTCTTGATGGATGTTCAACCTTGGAAATTCCTAAATGATAAGAACGATTATTTTGAATATTTTCTCTATTTGACATTAATTCCTATGATTATCATTGGATTGATTGGTTTAATCACTAAAAAGCAATGGAAATTTCTTTTACGGTATGGATTATATGCATTTTTCTCAGCAGTTGTGGGTCCAGGTATTGTTGTAAATTTTATTTTTAAAGATTTATGGGGGCGACCAAGACCAAGACAGACAGTATTATGGCCAAATAGCTTAACCCCAGATAATTATAAATGGTATGCCTTATGGGAACCCGTTTTTTTACAAGACCCTTCGTTAATTGGTGAAGGAAAATCATTTCCTTCTGGTCATGTAGCTCTTTTGGCAATATTTATCATTTTTTTCTTCATGTTCAGACATCCAGTTTTATGGGCTAAATTGTTTAAAAAAGGTAATGAACAAACGAAAATCAGAATTTTTAATATTTTCAAATGGCTTGGATTAATTCTTAGCATTATAGTTGGAATTCTGACTGGAATTGGGCGAATTGTGGTAGGAGCGCATCATGCTAGTGATGTTTTATGGAGCTTTGGAATGGTTTACATTGTAAATACCATATTTTATTATTTGATCTTCCAAATCCCTAAATTTGAGAAGAAACTGGTTCTTGAACATAACTTTCCAATCGATGTTCTATGTTAACTGTACTTTTTCTTTTTCTTTACTTCTTACATTTTTCCTTTTCTGATTCAGTATAATAGGCAAAAAATATAATTTATCTTGTATTTACGTTTATATGCTTCACGCAATAACATTTGATCTATGGAACACCTTAATCGCAAATAGATCTTACGGAAATCAACGATTTAATTTTCTTATTGATTTCATGCATAAACAATCTTATAAAGTTTCTTTAGATGAACTTAAAGAAAAATATAATAGCGCATTAGAGAAGCACAGAATAACCGAGAAAAAATTTGGACTAATACATTTTCAATTGGAAGATAGATTGAAAGAATTATTTTCTTCATTGAAATTGGTTATAACACCAAAGCTCCTAAATAATCTAATAATTGATCTGGAAGATATCCTAATGTTAAATCCCCCTCCTTTAATGGATGGTGTGAAAGAAACGTTAGAATATTTATCAAAAAATTTCAAATTGGGAGTTATTTCTGATACAGGAATCACTCCTGGTCGAGTTTTAAGGAAAGTATTAGAGACCCATGATATTCTTAAATATTTTCAAACTACAATATTTTCAAATGAAACTGGATACTTAAAACCCAGTAATGCGATGTTTGAAACTGCCTTGAAGAATATGGAAATTGATTCAGAAAATGCGATTCACATAGGAGATTTATTGCAAACAGATATTAAAGGAGCTGAAGAAGCTGGGATGAAAACGATATGGATTTCTTATAATAAAATTCCAACAAATTTTTATTCCGAAATGCGAATTACTCCAGATTTTACTATTTCAAATATCAAAGAAATGATTCCTATAGTCGAAAAATTGAAAAATTGAAAAAAAAAAGAATTAACTCCTATTGAATAAAGGCTTACCATGAAATTTCTTGTAACGCAATTAATCCTGTTACGACGAAAGCAATCGTAAATAGTGTAAATATTTTACGATCCATGGGAATTAGTAGGAATTTTCTTCTTGTTGCTGATTTATATTATAGAATAGGAAGAACGCTTTTATTTCTATTCTTTGATTGATGGAAATAAATATAGGAATTTCTAATAAAATTATATAATTTCAATATAAAAGGTATATTAATATTAATAATTTATATAAAAATTTATATAATTATACTATTTCTAAAATAATAGATATAAATTATGATGAAATCTGTTAAAATTAATAATAAAGGAATGATAACAATCCCTGCAAGAATAAGAAAAAAATATAATCTTACAGCCGGAAATGAAGTTGCAATCTATGACCTTAATGGACAAATTGTAATAATCCCGATTTTAGATATTGAAAAAATTAGAACATTCACTCGTGAAGAATTTGGTAAAGTTTATGAAGAAATACATGATGAAGAAGTGAAATTGGAATTATGAAAGAAATTTGTTTAGATACTGGCGTTTTAGGAATATACCTTTCCATAAATCCTGGAAAAAAAATACAAACCCTTATACAAAATATAAGAAAAGGTCTAACAAAAGCGTTTGTTCTAAAACCTGTCTTAATTGAAATTTTTTATCATTTATGCAAAATTGAAGGTAAAGAAATTGCTTCGATAAAAATTACAAATTTAAAGAATAAAATTCCATTCAATCTCGTAGATTTAGATGATTCTCTTATTCTAAAGGCAGGTATTTTAAAATGGCAACATCGAACAACTTTATCCTACATAGATTGTATGTCTATCGCATTCTGTTTAAATACAAACACTACTTTTCATACAACTGAAAAATTGATAAAAAAAATTCCAAATAATACTCTTAATCAATTAAAAATTGAAAAATACTCTTTTTAAGATTAAAGGGCAATGAATATTAATTTATAGAAGTATCTTTTCACAT
>JAUWMK010000151.1 GCA_030613185.1 Promethearchaeum sp. | reverse complement strand
TATTGAAATTAAAGAATTTACTGAAAGCATAATAAAACATGCCCCCTAACTTTTTCTTCTTAAGTCGCTTCCATCGATGAATTTTTAACTATTTTTGAGGAAATGTTTATGTCGGATCGATAACTTGTAAGCTTAAGAATTGAAAAAATTTTTTATATCCGATTTTTATATCTATAAATACCATATCCTGCTAATGCTGCTAACCCTAAACTACCAACAACTATTGCGGCAATTAACCAGCCACTAGTGGATAAATCCCAGAGTTCTTCATTCATAATTTCTCTGCTTTTATCACCAAATGCACTTTCTTCAAAAATTAGAATTGATTTAACTGCATAATATGATAATTTTGCAGAAGAGATTTCCGTGCCTAAACCACTGGAAACATCATTAAATCCAAAATCATAAGGGCTTTGACGTGATAATAACCAGTTGAGAGTTGTTTCATTATTTAATTTTGAAGAATTTAAGGTGTTTTGAAGACTAACACAATAATATGTCATCATTAATGAGCTTGATGTGGGTGAACTGCGAGTATGCGAATATCCTCCATAATGAGATTCAAAAATAGGGTCATCACAATAGAATTCATTAATAAAATCGCTTAATTCTTCTCCATTGTTGAACAGATTCAATTTTTCAAGTCTAATTAATGTTTGAATTGCAAAATAGGAATCAATTGGGTTTCCCTCTCCTTCAGGACTTCCTGCAAATGCCTTATCATCTTCATTCCAACATGATATTACAAAAGATGCTATTTCGGTTGAATTTTCATTAGTGAAATTTGTAGTAAATGAAAGTGAACCTGCCAGATAAAGAAATTCGTTCGCAAAATAAGTATCACTTATGGTAGATATTGGACTATTGGCTCCATTATATCCATGACTAGTTTCATTATAAAAATTATTCATCTTGGTTATTGCATCATTAACGGTTGCTGTTTCATTTGCTGTAGCATTTAAGAATACCAAACCTTCTAAAGCATAGAAAGCATCTGGGATACTTTTTTCTGTGCTTGTTGTTGATGTAAAACTACTTAATCGGTCTATAAACCAGAATTCTGCTTTTTTCTTATCAATTTTTTCTAAAGTTGGATCTATTTCATAAAGAATGAACAAATTTGCTAAAGATGTAAATTCTGTTATAGTTTCTTCGGTTCCGTTATTATAATCTATAAATCCCCCAGTACCCATTTGATTGTTAATACAGAATTGTTCAAGTAAATCTTTTCTTGAAGTTGCTACTGAATAATCTATTGAGACTGAGGATATTATGAACACTAATATGAATAAATATGGTAAAATTGTATGTCGTTTCATTTTCATTTTTCTAAAACCTTGAAGGGAATAAACAATTATTAGAAAAAATTAAACAATTATTAAAAAAATATTGATACAGAAAATAGAGGTTAATTTTGAGCTTGATTGATAATTTTCCAAAAGTCTACCTTAACTGAATCAGGATTTACATCAAAAGTAGCTTTATCGATCATAAAACGTCTGAAACTTGGTAAAGATCCTAAAATTGAAGCTCCTTTGAATGCAGCATAATATCTATCATCATGAAGAACGATTTGTACAATATCGTTTGATTTTGGTTCAATTATATTTAAGTTACTAATAACTGGAGGTGCTTGATCATCCAATCCATCTAAATCTTCAAAACCTCCATATTCACTTTCAACTTGTAATGATAATTCTGCCAGTTCTTTTTCAGAAACCGATGTTTTTTTAATTAATTTCTTTTCTTTACGATCTAATTTATCTTCCGTGATTATGGGTTTTAATTGATTATTACAATAGGGACAGATGGATATAATTCCATCTAATTTCTGAAAACATTTAGTGCACATTGTAGGATATGATGAATGAGTTGCGCCCATTATTCCAATTTGTTGTTGAGTAATCTTTGCGCCACAGCTTTGACAAAATTCACTATTAATTTCTACTAATTCGCCACATTTTGCACAATTTTCCGGTTTTCTTTCTTTTCCAATAATTTGAATCATTGATTTTAAGTCATTTTCGGGGACTACATTCCCATTTAGTGGTTTTGGCATAAGAACATTAGCTTCATCATTAACCAAGGGTGGTAATTCCCCCAGTTCAAATAAATTTTTCTTAATTTCGGCTTTTAACCTGTCATTTAATCCACTAATGTAGGAGGTTCCTCCTGAAAGTACTATTTTATTTAGTAATGGTCTCCAGTAATTTCGATCAGTTGCTTTGATAGAATCAACAATTGCATTTTGTAAGCTTTTCCCGCTGATTCCGATTAAAATTGGGTTAAAAATTATTTCACTTGCCATAATGATAAAATTTGCACCCAGTTCTAAATTTTCTCCATCAGGAAGAACGTATTTTGTATTATGCGAAGGATCTTGAGAAGCCACATTTGGGTCCATTGCAATTTTTAAGGTCTTCTCTTTGATATCTTGGATAATTTCCCTTTTTTGAAAAATTCCATATTGTGTTAGTAGTTGCTCTAAATAATCCTCGACATCAATGCCTGCCAAATTAAGTTTTTGAACGCTTGGTCCAAATATTTGGCCATTCATTACTGGACAGATAGTACACAATCCGCAACCTATATCAATAGATAATCCCGTTGTTTCCCCAATAGAAAATACCGCTGTTGTTGCGGTGTCGATTATTGCAACTGATTTAACTTGGTGAGTTTCAAATAAAACTCTTGCAAAATATTGATATGTATCAGGGGGTGTTAATGGAGGGACCAAATAGATGATATTACATTTTTTAGGTTCTACTCGCAAAGTATTATAAAATATGTGGTTTAATATGGCATAATAATGGTTCCAATCCATTACCTTTCCACGTTTTATTGGGTAGGATAATCGAAGAACTCCTCGCATTCTTTTTGTGTCATCCCCAACATATATTTCTTGTGTAGTAACTCCTGCCATCATCTGTTGATATTTTGGCTTTCCGCAAACAGTTGGAAACATTAGGGGCTTCTCATCTCCTGCAAAACCAACTTTTGTATTACCTTGTCCCATGTCAATTATAATCGTGTAATCCTCATCGGATTTTGGTTCGTTTACCTCGGTGATTCCACTGTTCATATTCAAAAATACCTCTATAGTAATATTTTATAGTTTTTTTCGTTAAAATCTTTCTTAAAAATGTTTCTCAGAAATGTTTTTTTGCAAATTCAGCATTAATTTCACTGATTGTTTTATTCAGCTGCTTTTCAGCACTTTCAAAAAGAAAAATCAAATGTTTTCCCCAAGAAGTAACCGTTACTTCTCCACCACCACCTTTACCTCCTCTGTGGCTATTGACGATTGCTTTGCCGGTTTTTTCAGAAATATTTTTAATCTTTTTCCAAGCATATTTATAGGAATAATGGCAAATTGTGGCAGCTTTTGTAAGGTTATTAAATTCTATTAGGTTTTTTATTAATTTGACATCACCTGGGCCCATAGTAAAATCATTTGATCCTTTAATCCAAAATTTACATCCTACTTCATAATGCTGAATTGGATCTTGCATAAATATCGATTTGTGTTTAAACTAAAAAAAAGTTGTTATTTTAGATTATTTTGAAGAAGTTTTTGATTAATACCAATAAATTTCTTGCCAAATCCCTTTATTTCTGATATTTTATCTGGATCATAGAGAATCGCATTGATAATCTTCTGTGGAGTATCGAAAACCTTCAGAAGGGCTTTTGCTTTTTTTGTTCCACATTGGAGTAACCCTTCAATAAAAAAAACTTGGTAATCTGAAAGATACTTTGATTTTCGCTTTGTTCTACTTAATATAGGAAGAATATCCTCAATTTGTTCTCTTTTTGCGATACTTTTTATACATAATGCAGTTTCTGATGGATTTCTTGTGGGAATTATCCCGTTAAATGTCGATTCTGAGTTAAAAATTTGATTAAACAATGTGCTTTGAATTAAATATCTCTTTTTTAAACCCAATCTGTTGAAATTTTCAAAGATAATTACACCATTTGGTATTAGATTAAAAAATTCCTTTATTTTTTTGTCCATATTTGACAAAAGAGATTTTCCATCCAAGTTCATTGATTTTAAAATTAAAACACCGCCATTAGGTGGGATTTGGATGAAATTTTTACCGATTTCTTTCTTTTCTATATAAAAATCGAGTTTTTCTAATTGCTCTATTAAATTCTTGAAATTTTCATATGAATCTTCGTCTATAATAACATGTAATTTGCTCGAATTCAGATTATCACTCATCCTCAAAAATAATTTTAATTATACAGCAAATAAATGTTTAGGGTGCAATTTTTTAATGAACAATAAAACCTCTGATTCACCAAAAATAATTATAGATGAACGTGAAAGAGGGGAAATTCGGAGTGCTTTTGATAATTTAGAATGCGATATTAGTATTGAAACTCTGGATTTCGGTGATTATATCGTATCTTCCCGCTGTGCAATCGAACGAAAAAGGGGGGATGATCTTGTTTCTTCAATTTTTGATACAAGATTTTTCCAACAGCTATCTAAATTAAAGAATGTTTTTCAATTTCCAATATTAATTATAGAATCGTTAGAAAAAACATTTTCCAGGAAATTTATTAAGGAAAGTTCGATCTATGGGGCTATAGTATATGCAACCTATAAAATGAACATTCCAATTATTCCAACAAAAGACGCCCTTGAAACTGCTAAAGTAATTGTTGAAATTGCAAAATTAGAACAATCCAAAGGTTATTTTCCCGAAACCATCCCCAAAATTGATAAAGAAACCTTAAACAAGGAAATAACGCTTGAAGACCAAAAATATTTCCTTGAAGGATTAGTAGATGTCGGAAATAAGAAAGCTCAACGATTTTTGGATGTTTTAGGAAATCCGCTCTTTATCCTTCATGCAATTTCGGAAGCCAAGGTAATTTATTCAAAAAATGGAAAACCTAAAAACATTACTGGGATTATAGAAGGATTTAAAGGAATTGGGGGTAGATTTATTTTAAGAAATCAAAATCTTTTAAATTTCTCATATTCTCAATCATTAAAGAAGAAAATTAAGATTAGGGAGATATAATCCTATTTTTTACAAAATCTCTCTATATTTTTGAAATAAAACTTTTAATAATCCAATATTCAATATTAAACTAATATGGAAGATAAGATCGAACCTCCTCGTTTAAAGCGAATTGCGAGTTTAGATTTCCAACGCGGATTGGCAGTGTGGTTAATGGTTTTTTTGCATGTTTTCAATCATATATATGATTACAGTTGGGTGGATACTAGTAATTTATTTGATGGCTCGGTTAATTTCTTTTTGATGGCATTTCTCGTGCTTCTTGCCTTTTTAGGGGGCTGGGCTGGATATTTCCTTTTAATTTCCGGAACGGTAAATGCATTAACAACTACAAAAGCAGTTCTCAATGGAAAATCGCCCATAAAACAACTTAAAAAACAAATTCTGTCAGGTATAGGCGTATTAGTTGTAGGATTTCTTACAGAAGGTTTGGGTTATTATGGTATATTTGGGCGTATTTTGCGATCAGAAGAAGGAATTTTTTCTTTGGAATCATGGACAAATCCTTACTATTTATCCCCCATTTGGAGACGATTTTTTCTTATGGAGGCGCTGCAAATAATTGGGTGGTGTATGATCATCAACGGAATCATACAATTTTTCTTATTACGGAAAAGAGGCGGTGAAAAATATCTCCGGAATATTATAATTTACGGAGTTTTAACTGTTATTATTTTCGCTCTAACACCGTCACTTAAAAATTATCCAAATCTGGACAATTGGAGATCTGTAACGGAAGATCAGTAGCATCCCATATAGAAATGCCGGTGGTTTTAAAAAAATTTATGTTAATAACCGAATCAACGGTCGCATGCTTACATTTCGAGCTGCATTAAGATCGGAATCAAGTTCGAACTTATGATGGAGGACATCATCATTGTGTTTGCATCGAAATTGTTTTCCTACGCGGGTGCCAAAATATTCATGAAGATGGTTCTTATTAGAGCGCATTGTGATATTTAAAGCAACACCATTACTTTTTGCACAATGGGAGCAGATTTGAGAACTCCAACGTGCATTTACAACACCGACTTTGATTCCTATTCGTTTCGCAGCCTGAACAACATGCTGGATAATCTTTGAATGGAACCAATGAATCTGGTGATATGCAATCCATTTTCCTGATACGGCTTTCCGACTATGTTTTGACCAACTCAAATCCTCGAATTTAACAATAGATACTCCGTGGTACTGTGCAATCTGTAAAATTCGATGAGAAAGTTGATTTCTTATCTCAAGGTGGACGCGATTGATTTTATCCCATAAACAAGTCAAGATTTTATTAATATGAAAACGGCGTTTTCCATCATTAGGAAAATTTGTTTCATATAATGCCTTTTTAGTTTGAACATCCCTAACCTCTGAACGTAAATGCATAAGTTTACGCTTGATGTTCCAGTTTACATCCGATAGTTGAATGAATTTACCGCTATCTTGATTAAATTTGTATCCAAATATTGCTTTTTGTCCGAGGAAATAACGGGCAATTTCAGCACCTCTTCGCTTATCACGAATAGAAATCACCGCAAAATGTTTCAGACCAAGATCGATTCCCATTTCAATATTATTATTAAGATCGGGAATCTCAATGCCTTTTTGCTCAAAAGGTTGGATAAGAATTAATTTGCGATTTTGCAATTTCAAAATCGGTGGTGAAATATAAATATCGTCCCGAAACAATGCTTCTTTTCGGGGAGTGTTGGATAAAGTTAACTTAAAGTAAGTAGTTGCGCTCTTTTTTAAAGGCGTAAATATAAAGGATTGTCCCAATTCATCGAAATCCTCTAAAGCGTTTTTCCATAATTGTTCTCTAAACGGGAGATTAATTGTTAGTGTTTTAATCCTCGGAACATTTAGTAAATCTGAAAGGCGACCTCTAATTAAATTAATTGTATCAAGCACGGGAGTAATTATTCCACCATTCTCTTTGAAAACAATATCAGGTAAAATCGACATTACTTTATAATGCAGTTTAATTTTAATATATTCAATAAAACCAGCATCATCAACCGATTCAATCGGGATAGGTCTAAACTTAGGTGCTATCAATTTATACAAAGGACACTCGGAGGATGTTATATTTTCGACTACTTCCTTAAGTATATCTTTACATAATGGATAAAGATCAATATCGGCTGAACTTTCTAACGATCCCAGAACAATATCGCGTTCATGTTTGAAATCACTTAAATTATCGGTTCCGATGGAATTAATCATCTGTAATAGAGGGGATTTTGCCTTTGAAATATCTTTATCCATGTAAATCTTAAATAAACGTGTGCTTCTTCTTTTTATTGAAGTTATGAAGAATTTTTTTAGATAGATAAGCAGTTCATTTTCCTTAATTTTTATTTCGTGTCTCTTTCGCTGAACACTAAATCCATTTAATGATTCGGAGATAATGTGCTTCATTCTTGCAGGATCTTTTAAAGATTTATTAAGTAAGTCGTTCATCTCAAGATTTGAAACCATATTCTTTAGTAGCAGTTTTCTTAGTTGGTTGATGTGATTTACCAAATATTCAATACTAAGTGATTGCCTTTCTTTATATATATTTTTGGAAAGTTCACGTTGAATACTGATAAGATGCTGCCTTGATACGGTGCCGTTGCTAATAAATTTGATACAATCGGAAGGATGATTCAAAAATAATATTTTTAGAAGATCAATGATCCTGGCAAGATTGTTTTTTCTAATTAAATAATTTCTTATGGCAAAATACGGATAATACATTGCAGCACGTTTCATTCGTTCTTTAAAATCTAATCCTAAATAGGTTTGAGGGGCTAATCGATTTATATTGAAAAAATCATAAGCGGTTTTATATCCAATTTTGGCTTTTCGTTTGAAATGTTCAATGAAATCAGTGTCATCGGCATAAGATAATAATCTGGTGATGATCAGGTTCTCAAAATCACGGAATTTAAGAAAAATTTTTTGAATTTTATCAATTTTTTCAATATTATCAACTTTTAATCCGAATTTTCTGGTAATTATTTGAGACATTGCATTTTTGCCAAGAATGATGCTTTGATTACTAAAATTATTACGAATTTCGAGTATTTAAAGCATTATAGCCGGGAGAATTAGTAGATTATTAAAATTTTTAGATTAATTTTTGACTCCCGATATTTTTTTAGCACGGGATTGCCCCGATCGTAATCCGTATAATTTTCCTGAGAAATACGCAATAAGTGACATCATATCATCCACCAATTCTTGTTGAACACTTTTCTCAAGTGTATTTTTTAGTATAATTATAGGAATAATAAAAATGGCACAATATTGTAAAATATACTCAAAACCAAAACGTGTGAGTCTGTCCTTGAATGTGATGATTATTCTTGTAACTTTTCCAGATTTAATCATTTTAAACAGCTTTCTTAAACCAGGCCGTTTTGTATTTAATCCGGACGCGGTATCTGTGATATGAATATAATTAGTTATTTGCTCTTTTTCACAGTATTGTTCGAGACGTTGTTGCTGTCGTCCCAAATCACCTTTTTTCTTCTGTTTGTGGCTGGAAACGCGCGAGTATAATATGGTCAATTTCTTATTTTTTATCTTTTCTCTGTCTTTTTTATCTTCGAATTTATAACCTGCTTGAATCAGATCTTCCATTGAATATCTTCGATGACCTCCAGGAGTTCGCATTGGAGTAATTAGTTTTCTTTTTTCCCACCTTCTTAACGTTTTTTTGCACACACCTAAAATCATTGATGCCATTCCTATAGAGAACATGGGATTTTTATGAATTTTAATCAATATTAATTCTTGGGCTATCTAAATGTTAAGTTGAATTAAATACTGTCCATATTTGACTAAATTTTTCTGAACTGCAAATAACCCTTAGTGAGGAATTTTGTGGACAATCTCCCTTGGAAAATTCCAACCGAGGAAGTAAAAATCGGTTATGATATGGCTCTAAATCCTTATCACGATACATGGCCTAGTGAATTATTACAATCAGAAAATGCATCCTTCTTAACTTATTGTTGTGTGATATTGGCAGGTGATTTCTACCCAATTTTTCCCTTTATTTCAACTTCATTTATTGGTTCAATGATTGGAATTGCTTTGGCTAATCCCAAACCTTCACCAAAAATACCTAAATGGATTGCCCTTTGTAATATGTGCATTTTCATTGGAGTAATCTTATTTATTCTCTTTGGGGATTTCGATATTAATTTTGAGCGTCCTACTTTGGGCTACTATCTCCTTTTATTGGGTGCTCAGCTGGGTGCGATGAACCTTCTGTTATGGTTGGTAGAGTTCCGTGGTAAATCACAAAAATTTGGGGATCATATAATTGTTAAATATTTCCGTCGTTGGGGAGTAATTGCACTATCGATTTTTGCCCTTCAGATTTATTCATTAGTTCCTCGGGCAATTTTAAATCCTTTAACATCAATTAATTTTATGTATGAACCAATTACTCGGAATAATGAAGGCTGGGTCTTCTTATTTGCAGCAATTACTGTATTATTTTATGATCTTTTGATATGGTTATGGGGAAAAGTTAATTTTACTGGGAGTTTTGAGTGGATAATCGGTAAAATATCTAGAAAATTTGCACCCAATAGAAATTCCCGACTAAATTTTGATCGAATTTTGAACAACATTCATTGGATCGATTTTAAAGGGGAGAATTAATTCAGATAATAAACAACTTATGCATCTAAAACATCTAAAACATCAAAAACAAATAAATGGTGGAATAAAATAAAACACAATCCAGAATTAGATCCAACAAGAAAATCACCAAAAAAAACACCGGAATCAACCTCAAAATCTCAACTCGATAGAATAAAGGGCTTAACAATCCCTTTTTTAGCAATTATCTTAAGTTTCTTGTTTTTTATTGTTGAACAATATCGCCCTTTCTGGATAGGATTGGAGAATTACCCTAAAATTAGTGATGGTTTAGATTTCTATATCGAAAGCTCGATATTATTGGGAGGGATTATTGCACTTATTATCATAGCTGAAGTGTTTACAAGCGTGTTTATTTTAACAGGCAGAGTCGATATTTCATCAGTTTCTTTCCTTACCGCGCTTAAAGGAAAACACAAATATTCCCTTTATTTCTTATACCCTTTAACACTCCTTTTTGAAGAACTTTTGTTCCGAGGTGTTATTTTTAAAATTTTATTGAATTCTTCAACTCTTTTTCTTGCAATTTTTATTTCAGCGGGCATCTTCGCAATTTATCATATTCACATTCTTATTGTGAGTAAAAATGTTGCTCTTGGATTGATTTTTATAATTTTTAGCTTTTTTCTCGGACTTTTACTTGGTAAAATTGTAATATTTTTTGGAATTTTAGGATGTTGGGTTGTACATATGGTAATTGTATCTTACATTTACCTAAGATGGAACCGAATTTATTTGCAATCGAATAAACAACCTCAAAAGGGGTGAAAGAAAGGCCTTAAAATGAATTACATAGTTAATGTTAAAAAAATAAAATAAAAATAAAAATTAACTCTTAAGCTTACAAGTTATCGATCCGACATAAACATTTCCTCAAAAATAGTTAAAAATTCATCGATGGAAGCGACTTAAGAAGAAAAAGTTAGGGGGCATGTTTTGTTATGCCTTCAGT
>JAUWMK010000389.1 GCA_030613185.1 Promethearchaeum sp. | reverse complement strand
GTTAAGTTTTTATTATTTTAAGAAATTGGTGATATTATGGTAAAATCAATAAGATCAATCGCAATGTTAGAGCCAAAAAACGAAAATCTTCATATTTATTCTAAGTTTGAACTTCCCAGATTGGGATGTGTTTTACTTGCTACGATAATGAAGAATTTGGGTTTTGAAGCTCGAGCTTATTTTTTAAGCGAACGTAAAATTTTGGAAAATGAAATAACCGCTGATGTAATTGGCATCTCATCAATATCCTCAACTGCATTTATTGCCTATCGATTAGGTGATTATTTTCGAAGTAAAGGAAAAATTGTCGTGATGGGAGGGCCTCATATATCTGCTTTACCAGAAGAAGCAATGGAACACGCTGATTATTGCATTTGTGGTGAAGGTGAAAAAAGCCTTCCTCAATTAATTGAAGCATTAAACCAACAAAGTGATTTAAAATCAATTCAAGGCCTTGTTTGGCGTAATTCTGAAGGAAAAATTGTTAAAAATTCCCAAGTGGTTCATATACAAAATCTTGATGAGAATCCATTTCCTGATTTTAATTTATTAGAAATTGGAAAAGCACATATGGGAGCTGTAGGGGATAAACCCACTATTCCCGTCCAAACATCAAGAGGTTGCCCGTTTGCTTGTAATTTTTGTTCGGTAACCGCAATGTTCGGTCGAAAATTTCGCTTCCGCTCAACGGCGGATATAATTGATGAATTAAAGCAATATGATCCCAAAGAACAAATCATTTTCTTTTATGATGATAATTTCACAGCAAATCCGGAACGAACCAAAGAATTACTCAGAGAAATGATTAGATTGGGATTAACTTTTAGATTTTCTACCCAAGTTCGAGTGGATATCTATAAAGATCAAGAACTTTTGGATTTGATGGTTGAGGCGGGTTGTGAATCTCTTTATATCGGTTTTGAATCTGTGGATCCAGATTCATTAAAAGAAATGCATAAAAATCAATCTGTAGAAGATATTAAAACGGCAATTCAGGAAATCCGCAAGCGTGGAATTCATATACATGGGATGTTCGTATTTGGTTTTGATAATGATGATCCAAAGAAAGCACGAGCATCGGTTAAATTTGCTATCCGTCATAAAATTGACACAACTCAATTTTTAATTCTCACTCCATTACCTGGAACTGAATTTTACTATAAAATGAAGCGAGAAGGGCGATTAATTGACACAAATTGGGATGAATACGATGCTCATCATGTTAAATTCAAACCAAAAAATTTTAGCCCATGGCAATTACAAATGGCTCAATACCATGCTCATACAAAATTCTATGCATGGAAATGGATTATTATGCGACTCCTTCATGGTAAATTCCGTGCTTTTATCATAGGAATATATGCACATTTTCTAAACCGTAAATGGATACGTGAAGAATATCATCATCTACGCAAATTGCGCGAAATTCCAAGTAAAATTTAATAGAAAGATATATCAAAAGATATTATGTTATTTTTTCAAACAATTTCTACCCGTTTCGGAGAATTATCAATAATTTGGAAAAATAGAGGAAAATCTATAGCAATCCAACGGATTTTTTTAAGTAATTCTTTTAATTCTGCTTCAGACCAGCAAAAAATTAAATTTCCAACCGCCCAAAGTGGAAACCATTCAGATATCTCCACTTTATTTGAAAAGATACAAAGTTTTTTTAATGGAAATCGCGAGGATTTTTCACTTGAAATTTTGGATTTTTCAGTTTGTCCCCCTTTTCAGAAACTAGTAATCACGACAGAAGCAACAATTCCTTATGGAAAAGTAAGTACATATAAGCAAATTGCACTGCATTTAGAAAAACCCACTGCTTCACGTGCGGTTGCAAATGCATTAGCAAATAATCGATTTCCGATAATAATTCCGTGCCATCGAACCATAAAAAGTGATGGAGCAATCTCAGGTTATCAAGGAGGTAATAAAATGAAGAAGGAATTGCTTAATATGGAAGGCGTAGAAATTAATTCCAAGCTTAAAGTCAATCTTTCCAAATACTGCCATTATTTTAATTAAGAATAGAAATGAAATTGAAAAAAAAATAATAATATGCCTACAAAGCGCGTAATATAACAATATAAAATAGTGCATTACCCAAAAGTACACATACATGAAAAAGATCATGAGATCCAAATATTCCCGGAAATAATTTTGGTTTTCTTAATATATACATGAGTGCTCCAATTGAGTAGGTGAATCCGGCGAGAATTGCTAAAATAAAATCTAATCTAGGCATTGCCAAAAATATAACATACCCGGGAATAACTGCCATCCAACCTTGAAGAAGATAAATCCCGGCAGTGATCCAACGTGGAGAATTGATCCATATCACTTTTAAAATCAACCCTGCTCCGACAACTGTCCACTGACCAACAAGAATTCCAATTCGCCAAGCTCCCGTTAGATAAATATAAGATATTGGAGTATAAGTACCAGCTATCATAAAGAATATTGCGATTTGATCTATTCTTGTCCAGAAAAATATATGATCCTCCGATGTTTTTAAGGAGTGACAGACTGTGCTTGCAATAAATAACAAAGTAACCGCTGTACCATATAAAATACTAACAAATATTTTAATTGGGTCTCCTGAACTTTTAATAACTAAAAATATAGTTCCGATTGCTGTCAAGATTGCTCCGATCAGATGTGAATAAACCGAAAAGCGTTCTTCGGGACGTTTAATGAAACTTTTATATTTTTTTACAGGAGAACTATTAGTAAGATTCTCCTTTTCTAAAGTATTCTCAAAATTTTCGGATTGTGTCATAATCAATTTGCTCCATCTTTAACAAATTAGGTAAAAATGTGTAAGAATGATAATTATGATAATAATAGATTCCAATATTTAAAAAATTATTGTTAGATCTATATAGGCATATATAATCTAAGAAAATAATGAAACTTATTTTAGAATACGTATCTATCATAAACCTTGAGTATTTCTTTTGACCAATCTATTAAATCACAATTCTGGTAAAATTTACAGGATTTTTTGCATTTTTCGTTAAGTAAATATAAGAAATCCTCAAAATTAGAAAATGTGATTTCATCTGAAATCTTGATACTGGAATTTGGTTTTTGGCAAAACGAACCTAGATTATATCTTGCCAATTCCATAATTTCGTAAAATTCAGATGTTTCTGAATTGGATAATTGGGCTTGTGGCATTAATGCAATCTTTGACATAAAAAAAAGAGATTAAAAAAGTAATTTAAAAGGAAATAGTGCTTTGATTTTTTAAACTTTAAAATCTATTTTCAGATTTTAGTTATTCCTTCTTCAAGTCAATAATCAAATTTTTATGATCATTACAAAAGAAAAAAATTAAAATTTCTATTTTTTTTGATCAAAATTCCAAGAAAAAAATTCAAAATCAAACATTTGATTGTGAATATTAATAAATAAACGTTCAAATTTTTTCATTTTTAAGAAATTCAATAATCGAATAGCTAAAAATTTTAAATGCAATCAAAATTTATTACAAATTGTCGAATTTTCGATAATTATTCATAAAAAAAATGAAAAATTTTGGTTTTAAAATATGGTAGAAATTACAGAAACACTGGATTGCATGGGTGAAGTTTGTCCTTATCCCGATGTAAAATCTAAAAGAAAAGTTAAAAAGATGAAATCAGGAGAAATTTTAGAGATTTTAATTGATTACCCTCTTTCGGCTGAGAGAATTCCTGAAACAATGAAAAATCTTGGACATGAAGTAATCTCAGTAGAGAAAAAAGATAAATCTTCATGGCAAATCTTACTAAGAATAAAATAAGGAGTTAAAAGAAAATGGCAGAATTAATTGTTATAATATCCGGACTTTTAGTTGGGATGTTATTTGGATTTATATTACAACGTGGACGATTTTGTATGAACTCAGCTATTAGAGATATTATCTTAATGAAAGAATATAAGCTAATAAAATCTGTAGCTATTGCATTACTAACTTGTATGTTTGGATTCGGAATTATGGGTCTTGCAGGGTGGGTTACCTGGGCTCCAAAACCTCTTACCGCATTTGGATCAATTATCGGAGGTTTTGTTTTTGGATTAGGAATGGTACTTGCCGCAGGATGTGCTAGTGGAACAACCTATCGAGTTGGAGAAGGCATGATGGGTTCATTCGTAGCTTTACTGGGGTTAGCAATTGGTGCATTTACAACAGCATCTGGAGCACTTTCAGGGCTAAAAACCATTTTACAATCAAATAATTTAGGTGGAATTACTGTTTTTGGAGAATTAACACCATTGTTCAGTTTACTTATTGGTATTATTGGTCTCGGGGTAACCTTCTACTTTTGGGT
>JAUWMK010000326.1 GCA_030613185.1 Promethearchaeum sp. | reverse complement strand
AATTGTTGAATATATTGAATCTAAATTGTAATTTCGTTTGGGAGGAAAAACTTCGAATGAAAGAACTGGTTTTTTTTGTTTATATAATTCTTTTATCAGCATTTATTAAGTAAAAAAAGAATTTAAAGAATTAAACTTTTTACGAAGAATTTCTTTTAAACCTTCTCTACCAATCAAAATTCATTCTTCATTTAGTAATCTCTATCTTGAGGTTTTAAATAGCATTAATAAATGATCTTGGGATGGTTTAATGGTTGGATCATATTGTTCTAGAGGAACAAAAATAAATTTAAACCTTGGACTATCTTTTATAAAATTTTTTTCTATAGTGGTAGGGCTTTCTTCTTCATTATTGAATAAACTCCACATTAACGGTCTCATTCTTCTAATTGTAATTGTGGCACCCTCAATTCTTTCATTAAATTGGTTACGAAAACGACGTATTAACGTATGATAATATTCAAATAGAAATACAAAATAATTAAAATTTTGATAATTAATATCTAAAGCGATCCAGCTTAGATAGAGATATTTTTTGATTTTAGGCGTAATTGCGAGTACTTTTGATTGAAGAGATTCATAATCAATTAATTGGACCGCTAGAACACCAATTATTTCATTACTGTTTAATTTACAAAGTAAATACGCCATATAATTCTGGTATTTAATATCTGTATTACTACTTCTATTTAGGAAATCTTGCCAATTTGGAAAAAAAGGGAGATCATTAAAACCGTGATTTAAACCCTTACTTTCTTGTCCTTTAAGATCATATTGAGTAATTGGAATAATGCGTAAAGCTTCTTGGGAAAAATTAATTTTATTATCTTTAGAGATCAATATAACCACTTAGGAAAAATAATCAATTAAAAATAATAACCATAATTAAAATGAAATTAGATTTTCAATCTCTTCTTTAGAATATCCAGCATTAAGTAATTTTATTTTCCTATTTTCATCAGACTTGTCGCTTTCTTCAACAATTCTCTTTAAAAACTCTTGATTTTCTTTCCTTTTCTTCCGTGAAATCTTAATTTTGGGTATTTGATGAAAATCCATTATTTAAACAATTCCTATTTTATTTATAAATTACGAAAAAATAAAGGTTTTGGATTTTATTTATGGATGCTATAAACGTGATGGTCGAATGATACATACATGAGGGTGATGTTTGTGTCTACTTCGAGTTGCCAAGCGTTGTTCTCGCCTTTATAGTGCATCGTTGTATCTATGCTTTTCCTCTTCTGTTTCAAGTGTTAATGAAGGCACTTCTAAAGGCTTATCATTTTTATCCAGTGCAACAAAGGTTAAATACGCACTTGCAACATGTGTTCTCACTCCTGAAAGTAAACATTCAGCTTCAATTCTCACTCCAATTTCTAGTGATGTTCTTGAAGTATAATTCACAGAAGCATAAGCAATAACCAAATTCCCAACATATACAGGAGTTATAAAGTCGATTTTATCCACAGACGCGGTGACACAATTGGAATGAGTATGTCTTGTGGCAGCTATAAGAGCTGCGTTATCGATAATCTTCATAATCGTCCCTCCATGAACATTACCTGCGGGATTTGCATGTTCAGGCATCATTAATTGAGCTAAATGTATCTTAGATTTATTGACATTTTTTGATTCCATATAAACAAGAAAACAATAACCAAATAAAAAATTAACAACAAAAAAATATAAGCAGATTATTGATTTTTTACTAAAACAGATTCTATTGCATCTCTAACCTCTTTAACTGAAGCGCTATCCTCGATTGTAGAAATATCGCCAATATCGTTTCCTTCAGCTATTGATTTTATAATTCGACGCATTACTTTTCCCGATCTTGTTTTTGGTAATCGATTAACTACCAAAATTTCTTTAGGTTTTGCAATCGGTCCAATTCCATCTCGAATTTTTTGAATTAGTTCCTGTTTTAATTCTTCATTCCAAGAATATCCTTCTTTTAATACCACTAATCCTAGTGGAACTTGTCCCTTTATTGGATCAGCAATTCCAATAACCATGTTTTCAGCCACGGACGGATGGGAATTTAGCAATTCTTCAATTTCTCGTGTCCCCAACCTATGACTTGCTACCTTTATCACCTCATCGGCCCGTCCTAAGACAAAATAATATCCATCTTTATCCTTTATAGCATAATCCCCAGTATAGTAAACTGGATCACCAGGTAAAACTTTGAAATATGTTTCATTATAACGCTCATCATCACCCCATATTGTGAGCATATGACCAGGCGGTGTTGGAGGTTTAGCAACTAGAAATCCTTTCATTCCCGCTTCTACTGTCTTGTTGTCATCGTCCACAACTTCAAGATTCCATGTCCATGTCGGGAATGTAGGAGAACCTGGTTTAATTGGAATATTATCAACACCAACTGGATTGCATAAAACAGGCCATCCTGTCTCAGTTTGCCAATAATTATCAATAATTTCTGTATCACCCAAAACTCTCTTTGCAAATTCATAAGTTGGAGGATCTAAAGGTTCACCAGCTAAGAACAAATACTTCATACGGCTTAAATCAAATTTAGTAATATTCTCTTCTGGGAATTTTCTGAGCATCCTGAACGCGGTTGGAGAGCTAAACACAACATCGGCTTTGACTTTTTCAATAATTTCAAACCATATGCCCGTATGTGGATGAATTGGCGTTCCATCATAGATAATGCTTGTAATTCCGGCAAAAAGAGGGAAATAAATAGTATAACTGTGACCTACAACCCATCCTATGTCAGACGTGGCAAAATATATTGAATCTTTTTTACAACCATATAAAGAGAAAATTGAATAATATCCAGCAACCATATAACCTGCCGTATCTCGTAATGCACCTTTTGGTTTTCCTGTTGTTCCAGAAGTATACAAGATATATGAAGGATCATCCGATTTAAGCGGAACACATTCAACTTCTTTAATAGGACAGTTCTCAATTTCATGTTTCCAATCTAAATCTCTACCTTCAACTTTATTATATTCAATTATATTGAGGTCTAGAACTAATACTTTAGGAATTTTATATTCAGCGATATCTATTGCATCATCTATTATTTTTTTAAGTGGAGTTACTTTCCCTGCACGTTTACTTCCATCAGCACATATAATTAATTTTGGTTTTGCGTCATCAATTCTAACGGCAATTGATTCTTTGCTAAATCCGGCAAAGATAATGCTATGTATTAAACCGATACGCGTACAAGCTAGTGCCGCAACGCAAGCTTCGATAGACATTGGTAAATAAAAGATTACTCGATCGCCTTTTTCTAATCCCAAATGTTTGAAAAGCCCTGCTACTTCATTTACTAATTTCAAAAGTTCAGAATATGTTACTGTTTTACTGATACCTTCAACAGGATTTTCATAAATATAAGCAGCCCTATTTTTATGTTCATCATCCTGCCACCGATCGACTGCGTTATAACAAATATTCGTTTTTCCGCCTTTAAACCATCTATAGAAAGGAGGATTTGATGTATCTAGCACTGTATCCCATTTTTTATACCAGAATAACTCATTTGCAATTTTTCCCCAAAATTCTTCAGGGTTCTCAATTGATTTTTTATAATCTTTAATATAAATCATTTTTTTATCACTTGATGAAAAATGGAATGTTAAATTTATAAATTTTTTAAGTTCACTATGGCAATATTACATTAACACATTATTTTTGAAACGTAGGATTGAAAAATTATATGAGTAACGAAAAAAATGAAAATGAAGGGAAAAAGGTTGAAGATAAGAAATCTCAACCATTAACTCCAGAAGAAAAAGAAGAAAAAAGGGAAAATATAATTATTACCACTATTTTATGGCTAACAACCGTAGGTCTCTTTATTTCAGTGATTGGGGTTATCTGGAGAATAAAGGATTTATTCACTGAAACTGGATGGCAAGAGTTTTTATTATTAGCTCTTCAAACGCAAGTATTTATAATTGGATTAATTCTATTGGGAATATTTTTCTTAACTCTATTTTTAGTAGTTCTTTTCAAAAGAGGAAAACGTTCCATGCACTCTATGTTATTTAGAGAAAAATACGAAGAAATGAGCAAAGATGAAGCATATATGCCCGCAAAAGTTATCACTGCAGGAACTTTAATATGTATTTTCACAATTTTTCTTGGATTGATTATTGCAATAATGGGGTATTTCCTCACTGGTGATGGAGAAGATCCTTTGAATTTATGGGGTTGGATTGATGGTTTAACAGGTGGTGCAAAGATATTACTGATAGGAGGATCAATTCTAATCTTAGACGGTCTTATCTATGGATTTGTCTATACCTGGGTAAACGGACAATGGGTTGTAATAAATCAAATTTTGAAATACAATAAGGCAGTTGAAGAAAAACACATATTTGATAAAAATAAGAATATAACTGGCAAGGTTACGTTTGGAATAATAGTCGCTGAAATTTTAATGATAGTTGTCGGATTAATCTGGGCGATTATTGATGCAGCTTTTTCAGATTATGGAACGACTTTTAGAAATTATCCAGCCGGCATACAAATTTCATTTTATGGAATATTTGGGGCATTATTATTTACAACCTTGATATTTTCAATGTTTTTCTATAAACGGGGTAACAATTTAATTTTAACAGCTTTATTTGTTCAAATCAGTCCCAAAGATGTTGAAAAAGATAATATAACAGCAAAAATAATAACTATTGGAATTTTAGTCTCAATCTCATTGATGGTTTTAGGATTAATTATCTGGATTTTGTCTTTAATTATTAATGCAATAGCTGATGATGCAGGTAATATCTTCGCAACTTTAGCAGGGATGAGTGGTGGGTTGGCTTTATTGTCATATAGTATTATAGCTGAAATTTTTACTATTCTATCTCTATCATTTACATTTTTCCTTCATAATGGATATGCTTTCACAATGGACAAAATAATTAAAATGGAAAAGTCTTTGGACGGTGGTCTTGAAGAGGGGAAGAAGAAAGCTGATGAAAAAAAAGCCGAGAGAAAAAAACTTAGAAAATTAAGGAAAGAACAGAAAAAGAAGGAAAAAGAAGAGAAAAAAGAGAAGAAGGAATAAATTTTCTTTTAAACTTAGATTTTTCTATATCGATAACAACTGATTGAGAAAATATCAGTTATTCTTTATTTCTCAATTCATTTTTTTTTTTGATTTCTTATAAAACCTCAAAATTTATGATTTTCTTCTGATTATCAATTACTAATTATAGATTTCTTATGTTTGGACTATGAATGTTTTAAAAAAGTTAAAAATAACATGAAATTATGAATGAAATCACAGAAAAAATAGAAAAAGCATCTAAAAATAAGCTTAATTCAATATTTTGGATTTTTATATCTTTAACTTTAGGTTTAACTTGGTTATTTTGGGGAATTCT
>JAUWMK010000187.1 GCA_030613185.1 Promethearchaeum sp. | reverse complement strand
ATGATGCCTCAAGAAGATCTTGCTAGTTTCGTTAAAACTATCCTAGATGCAGATCATGTTTTCATTACTGCTGCTGGAACGGCTTATTATGCTGCTTTAGCAGGAAAATTTCAAATAACCAAATTTGGTGGACCATATATTCAAGCTATTTTATGTTCAGAATTTATTGATGCATTACCTCGTATGCCAGAAAATTCAGTTGTAATTGCAGTTTCACAATCTGGAGAAACTGCAGATACAATTGAAGCAATTAGGTACGCTCGAGAAAAGCATGGTGCAAAAATTTGTTCAATTGTAAATGTTGTTGGTTCATCTTTGACCCGCTATTCAGATGAAGTAATTATTACCACAGCAGGTCTTGAAATAGCAGTAGCATCTCAAAAAGCTTATTGTACCCAAGTATCTGCACTTACCATGATTGCTTTAAGAATTGCAGAGATTAAAGAAACCTATAGTCTTGAAGAAATTAAAAAATACAGGGATGCACTTCTTCAAACAGTGGATGTAGCGGAAAAAATATTAATAGAAGAGGGAAAAATTAAAGAAATTGGAGAAAAAATTAGTGATGAGACAAATATTTATTTTCTAGCACGAGGATTATCCACATCAGCTGCTTTTGAGGGTGCATTAAAATTAAAGGAAATAGCATATATTCACACTGAGGCATATGCAGCGGGAGAATCAAAACATGGTCCAATTGCGTTAATTGAAGAAGGATTTCCTTGTATATTTATCGCACCCCCTGATGAAACTTATGCTCGGCTCATTGGAAATATAATGGAAATGAAAAGTCGAGGAGCAAAAATTATTTCAGTTGTTGCAGACTTCGATGAAAATGTTACTGAAATCTCAGACTATACAATTCGAATTCCTATTGAAAATAACAAATATGCTATTGCTACCAGTATTGTTCCATTCGTATTAACTTTGCAATTAATGGCTTATTTTGTATCTGATTTTAAGGGACTAGATCCTGATAAACCAAAAAATTTAGCAAAAAGTGTTACTGTTAAATAAAATAATAAAAAACTAGCTCCCCCCAATAAACTGGGTTTTTTTCTCATATTTAATTGTAATTCTTAACCTACTAAAAAAAAACCAAAATATCCTTAAAATAATATAAATAAAGAGAATCCATAATATTTTTTCTATATAATCATTAAGATTTAAAGCAATATTTATAAAAATTTCATATAAATTATCTAAAAAATCGATTTCAAAATAAATCATTAATATATACACTCTTTGAATAATAAAAAGTCCGAAAAAATATATTTGAACTAAGAAAGACTAATGTTTTGCAATTTTTCTAGAACAATTTTTGCTTTTTCATTTCCTTCGCTAACCAAACCAGCTAATTGACCTTTAAATTGATTAATATTAATTTTTAATTCTTCCTTCGCGTCAAACTGTTCTTCAGATGTCCCATTTTGAAATTTATCAATTAAATCTTCAATAACACCTAAAATATATTCCATGATAAATTTTATTTCGAATTCGATATAAATCATCGTAAAAATCGTAAAATTTTTTCTTCATTTTCTCTTTTTTAGTTTATGCAAGAGTATGATTTTACTTCCATCGAACTAAAATGGCAATCTAAATGGAAGAATGATAAAATCTTTGAAGTTGAAATTGACTCTAAAAAAAAGAAGTATTATGTTTTAGAGATGTATCCCTATCCTAGTGGAAAAATGCATATGGGACATCTTCGTAATTATACAATCGGCGATTCTTTTGCGAGATTTCAACGAATGAATGGTTATAATGTCCTATACCCCATGGGTTATGATTCTTTTGGACTTCCAGCTGAAATTGCAGCAATCAAAAAAGGAACACCCCCAGAAGAATTTACACGTAAAAATATTGCAAGTTTTAGTGCCGATCAAAGAAGAATTGGTTATAGTTATGACTGGCGGCGTGAAGTTTCATCAATGGACCCAAATTATTTTCGTTGGAATCAATGGTTTTTCTTAAAAATGTATGAGAAAGGGTTAGCATATAGAAAAGAATCATTAGTTAACTGGTGTACTGGATGTAACTCGGTATTAGCTAATGAACAAGTTATTAATGGAAAATGCTGGAGATGTTCCTCTGTAATCCAACTAAAATTTTTGTCACAATGGTTTTTTAAAATAAGAGAATATGCTGATGAACTCTTAGATAAACTAGATACTCTCGATTGGCCAGATAAAGTAAAAACCATGCAAAAGAATTGGATTGGTAGAAGTGAAGGCAGTAGTATAAATTTTGAAGTTGAAGGAACAGATAAGACATTAGCCATATTTACAACTCGAAGTGATACAATATTTGGAGTTACCTTCATGACTATAGCAGCAGAGCACCCATGGTGTTCAGAATGGGTTAAAGGCACCGAATATGAGGAAGAATATCAAATATTTTATGAAGATGTTATGCAAGAAGACCGATATCAGCGTACTGCAGAAAGTACAGAAAAGAAAGGTATGTTTTTAGGAAAATATGCAATAAACCCTTTAACCAAAGCTAAAATCCCAATTTATGCAGGAAATTTTGTTATTTATGAATATGGTGCAGGGGCAGTTATGGCCGTGCCAGGTCATGATCAGAGAGATTTTGAATTTGCAAAAAAATATGATATTCCAATAAAAATTGTAATTCAACCATTTGATGGCTACAAATTAAATGGAGAAAAAATGAGTCGTGCATTTCTTGATGATGGTATTTTAGACAAATCAGAAGAATTTACAGGAATTGAAAACAGAGAAGCTATTAAACGAATTGAAAAAAAACTTAAAAAAATAGGAAAAGGAGGACCAATAGTAAATTATAAAATAAGAGATTGGTTAATATCACGACAAAGATATTGGGGAACTCCAATTCCAATTATATATTGTAAAGATTGTGGAATTATTCCAATTTCTTATGATGATTTGCCAGTAAAACTACCAAATGATGCCATTTTTGGAAAATCCGGGAATCCCTTAGAACACAGCAAATCTTTCATGAATATTAAATGCCCAAAATGTGGTAAAAATGCCCGAAGAGAAACAGATACAATGGACACATTCGTTGATTCATCATGGTACTTCATGAGATATACAAGTCCTTTATCTTCCGATATTCCCTTTTTACGAGAAAATGCTATGTATTGGGGACCAGTCGATCAATATATTGGAGGGATAGAGCATGCCATTTTACACTTATTATATGCTAGATTCTTTACAAAAGTGAGCAGGGATCTTGGACTTCATGATTTTGATGAACCTTTCAAAGCATTGCTTACTCAAGGAATGATTAATAAACAACACCCCTATTGTGAGAACTGTGAGAAATTCCTTCCTGCAATTTATGATAAAGATGACAACTGGGAAGGTGAATATGATCAAGAAAAAGAGACTTGTAATACTTGTGGACAAAAATATATATTAAAATCAGCAAAGATGTCTAAAAGTCTTGGAAATACACTATCACCTGAACCAATTGTGCAGGAATATGGTGCAGACACAGCGAGATTTTTCATTATGCATGGTGCAAACCCCAAACGGGAGCTAGAATGGTCCGATTCTGGGTGCAGTTCAGATAATAGAACTCTATTAAAAATTTGGGATACAATAACAACTCAACCATCATCTACTCGATATAAAGATGAAGTATTTGATGATTACATTCGATTCCGCTTAAATCGTATGATTAAGAAAGTTACCAAAAATTATCAAATCATGCTCATTCGTGATGCATTGAATGAAATAATTGGTTTCGTTGATTTAATTAAACGATATATGGATATGAAACCTAATAAAAAACTTCTAAGAGAATCAAAAGAGAATATTGTATTAATGTTAGCTCCAATAACACCTCATTTATGTGAAGAATTATGGGAATCCATGAATAAAAAGGGGTATATCTCTTTAGCATCTTGGCCAAATTATGACGAACTTTTAATTAGTGAATCTATTGAGAAACAGTGGTTATGCTATGAAAACGTTATAGACGATGTTAAAAATATTCAGAAATTAATTAAACTTGAAAATCCTGAAGAGATCCAAGTGATTGTTGCGGATGATTGGAAGAATGAATTCATTTCTAAGATGGAAATCCACATCAAAGATGGTAAAAATTTCGGTGATTTGATGAAAATTGCAATGCAAAATCCTGATTGGAAGCGTAATGGAAAGTTGGTTAAGAACATATTGGTAAAAATCTCAAAGAATCCTGATAAATTTGCACCAGCATTTGAAAAGCAAGATAACGAATATGATTTCTTTGTCCAAAACATTAGTCTACTGGAAAAAGATATTGATATAAAAATTAGAATTCTTAGAGAAATTGATTCTAATGAAAAGAAGAAAAGCAATTCTTTACCAGGTAAACCAGCTTTGATAATGAGATAATTCAAAAAACCTCTTTTTTTAATCTACTTCTTCGGCAAGCTCAATTTCGCGTTTTAATTTAAGATAATTTTTTTGCTCTTTAATATAATCATTATCTGAAATTTTACCTTCTGCAAATTGGGTATCAATTTCATCCATTTTTTTCCTTAGGGCAGTTAACTCTTTTCTTTTTGCAGCTGTTTTTAATCTCTTCAAATATTTCTGATAATTCTTTGAAGCTTTCTTCATAGCGGTAGCTACTTCTTTATTTTTATCATTACTTGCTTTTTCCATATGAGACAGGGCAATTTTAAGCATACTTGGATTGTTTTCGCTGACATCAACAATACTTTTAGCTACATTTTTTCGAATTTCCACATCCTCATTATTTATAGCAGTTAATAACATTGGTATTGCTGAATTTTCAAGAACATCATCCAAATAAGCGTTTACTTCTTTTTGAACAGGTTTTGGATACGTTGACATTCTTTTTTCACGGATATATCCAATAAATAGAAGAGGCATTTCCGCATTCCATCCCTCTATCATAGTTTTATCTGCAAGTTGAAATATTCGTTCTTTATAACGGAAAATCTTCATTTAGATCCAATCTCCAGATTCAATTTTATTTGGTAGATACGTTTCGGTTAGAAATTCAAAACCATGTGCAGATAAAGCTTGAATTTCTGCCTTTACTTTTAATTTCTTCATGAGTTTCAAATCATTACACCATCTTCTATTATTCTTAACAAATTCTTCATTTAACATTTCATCCAACCGTTTATTATCTTGCTTATTCATAGGAATCCGGCAATTATCAGGAATATTGTATTCTGCAAGATCTTTAGATAAAACCCCTAAAAGGTGCATATTGGGGGTTGCTAAGAACGGGCTTTCATAACTAAGTCTTTTTGAACCCCTTAAATAAACACTATAAATATAATGTCCATAAGGATCACTATCCATCAAAGCAAATGTTGGTAAATTCAACACCTTATTGATTCTCTTTAAAAACATTCGAGTCGCCATATCAGCTGCTCCTTTACCAGTTAAAATGATACATGGATATTTTCGCCACCATCTGGCTTCAGAAATACGAATCATTGCTGCATCTTTTTCTAAAACTAAGATAAATTCAGCATCTGATTCTAAAATCTCAATATTATCCAACATGGGAGAAATTGTCCAACCTCCGGATCCTAGACCCTCCAAATCAATAATATCGTTTTTATCTTTGATACGTAGTCTACCAATTGCAGTACCTTTTGCCGATGCAACAATATGTGTTGAATTTCGAGTTGTTTTAAGTAATGTAGAAACATCTTCTATAGATGCATCACTATTTTTCTGATCTAAAAACAGATTTACATCTCCATAGAAAATTTCACGTTTAGTTGCATGAATATCTTTGGATAATAATTCGTAAACTAATTCGAGAACACGCATTAACCTAGTTGTATCGATAACCGAAATAAGTGATAACAAATTTTTTGAAGTTATTTTATTTCCCAGTAATAATAAATCAAGAGTTTGGTCGTATATAATATTTTTATTTGAACGACTTGGGATTTTTAAGACAGCGGAACCATTATATAAAATTGAATCACATAATTCTTGAGTTAATTTATTTATTCGGTTGATACCTTCTTCAATATTAACATCATCAATCTGAATAGTTCCAGATGGTTGTACAAATTCCATTTTTTTATTTTCTTGAAGATTTTTCTTTAGCATACTTCTTAAAATTGTGAAATTTTCCATAGTGAGGTTAGTTTTCAAATTTTTAGATGCTATAGATACGTTAGATTTCCTCTTTTTTATTGATTTCTTTGCCAATTTAGATCATCCTCATTTTAGATTTTTCTTCCAATATGTCTTTCCGCTTTTTATTGTGATTAGAAGACTTTTTTCTTGTGTTAATTGCTTCAATTTAATTTGCAAGAATCTTGCATCCCTAAGATCAGTTATTTCCAAGGTTTTAATCATATCTTTAATATTAAACCAACCTTCTCTTGGACATTTCTCGAGAATTAAATTCTTTGAGATGATACTAATTTTAGATTTTGGTTTGATTAATTTTCGCGCTTGAAAAGGTTGTGGTGATGGTTTACTTATCGGTGATGTTATTTCACTCTTTTCCACACTTCCAACATTCTTTTTAACTGAAAGTCTTTTAATACTAGACTTAGATGAAGCAATACTCACCTCTTTTGAATAAGATCGTATATTCGCTTTGGTTGTTGCCTTAGTTGATATTGATTTCAATCTATCATCAATTGATTTCACATTTACTGGCATTGACCCTACTTTTCTTCTGCTACCTTCTTCTTTTACATAATGATCACTTAATATTTGATCACTTTTTACAGGTAATTCTTTTGAGACTGTTGAAATACTAACTTTGTCTTCTTTAACTTCTTTAGTTTCAGTTAAACTCTTTGTTTTAAGAAATTCAGCTTCAATTTCTTGTTCCCTCTCTTTTCTTAATCTTTCTTCTTCTATTTCTTCTGGTGTTTGTTCGATTCTTCCTTCTAAACGATCTAGTAATCTTGATTCAAGATTTTTTGCAGTAATATTTTCATATCCATCAGTCCTATTTACAATACTTATAAGAGAATTAACAAATATAGGAATGTATTTCTCTATTGTTTTTGATCTTCTCTTTCGATCTTGCCTTTTTATCCGTCTATTTTCAAAAAGCCTTACTTTCCGCCCAATAACCTCCAAACACATTTTAATCTCTTTTAATAAAACCTCATCTTCAGCCAAAGCATTTTTTGCTTGAGATTTAAACATAAGATGAACATACGGTCCTGAAACGTTAACTAATATTCTGATATTCCCCTTTGGTATCTTATTATCAAATGTATCTAACTTATAATTCTTCCATTTGACTGATTGGACACCTTTCCATATGGCACAATCAGAATTATCGCGCATTTTAGGTGTTCGATTTACATATCGCATTAAAATATTTTGTGCTTGTTTACCCCCATGAATTTTCGGACTTATCGCAATAGCTGCTTCAACGACGAATGCCAATCCTTTACCACTTGTGGGAGGTCGAGTGTGACCACAGATAAAATCTTCTTCTTGAGTATGAAGAGCATCAAATATTTGAAAGAATTCATCATATAACTGTTCACTCTCTGTATTATCAGTTAAATATAGATTTTTAGCATTAAAATCGTAATTGAAATAAGGTTCCTTTCCAAATTTTGTTAATATTCGGTTTGAATATAAATCTTCTTCAGTTTTTGATAATTTTGAAATTTTCCGCTCATAATTTCCGAAAAAATCTGTCCTATGAGAAAGACTTAAATTGAATTCTTTTAACAAAGTCGTTTCCAAGGTGCTTGCACCAATCGGAACTGCCGGTTCATTTGGAGGCGCCATGTACTTTTGGGCTTTGAAAACAATGAAAAAGGATTCTATTTGGTTTTGTGTTAGAGAATTCGGTTTCGACTTTGAAATTAGTAGTTCTTTTACCATTTCTTCAAACTTATCAGTTTTCTTTATATTCTTAATTTCGGAAACGAATGAAAATTTTTTAACAGTTTTGATTAGATCTTGTTTTAATTTTTCGATTTTAAGTTTATCCCCTTCGATCTCTTTCTGGATTTCCGAAATGTTTTTCTTAATTGCTTTAATCTTCTTTTTATCAAGTTCTTTTACAATTTCCTTTTGAAATTTTCGGACTTTTCGGACTTTTGTCCCAATGCCATTATGAAATTTATTAAGAGGTTTAAGAATTTCCCAATATTTTTCGAGATTAGATTCAGATTCTAATTTATAAGTAATTAATTTATCTCTTTCCTTTTTTGAACGCCCATAAATCCTTTTTTCATTTCTTAGATAATATAATGGTCCCGGACTCTTATTCCAAGATATAAATCCGTATTCTAGATTAAATAATCCTAAATCACTTTCTAAGCTTGCTTCAGTTTGACTTATTATATCTTTAGCCAACCCTGAACTTATTCGAACAAAATTATCCTGCAAAAAAGCAGAAACAGATAAATTCTCTGAAGAACGCAATAAATCTTGGAAATCCCCAATATTTATGGATGAAGGATGAGGTAAAGCATAGACCGGCTCACGTGGAAATCTTCTAACCCTTCTCGGATATATTATCTCATTTCCTACAGGATCCAGATAAATAATTGTAATATGAGGATTTGTTAACGCGGTTTGCTCGATATATTTATCGATATATCCTTTCTTATATTTAACGTTTAAATATGTTAATTCCACGTAAGTTCCATGTTCAAAGAAACAATCCACTTCGGTGGGAGGCACTACATATTCTTTATTGTTTTTACTCGTAGTATAAAATTCTGAACAAATTCCATATAGCTGATTATAATTCTTTGATACAACTCTTATCGGTTTTCCTGTTGTATTTTGGGCATCACTAAATGCACTAGGTGACCCAAAACCTTGAGAACCTCTGGTTTGTTTCAATTTATGTGATTTACTGGAAGCAAGATATTTTCCAAATTTTCCCAAATCATCAGGTGCCATTCCGGTTCCATTATCAAAAATCTCAAAATTATATTCAAAGACTTCTTTAGATTTTTTGCTTATATCAGCATATACCGCTTTAGCCTCTCTTTCAGTTAGCTGAATTAAAACGAATGGCTCTCTTTCTACAAGAGCTTTAATAGGGAAAAGAAAACCATCTAAACCCCACATTATATCTTGGACTTCTTGTTCAAGATCTTTGGATTTTTTTCTTAGCTTTCTTAATTTTTTTG
>JAUWMK010000081.1 GCA_030613185.1 Promethearchaeum sp. | reverse complement strand
TAATATTCACTTAATTTTAGTTTGTTATTGTTATCAGAATTTGCGCCTAAATAAGCTCGAACGAACTTTTTTGAAGTAAAAGAGGTAACAACTAGATAAACATTTGATGAAAAACATATTTTTAATTTGGTACAAAGCTCTCATCAATTCCAGAATAATAAAGAAAAAACATTTCTTCAAGGATTTTTTGACTTTCAGATTCATTGATTGACTTATTCAGAGAAATTCCAAATTTAGAACACAATTGCAAATACAACTTTAAATGTGGATTGTAAAATGCATTTCCTTGGTTAATATCCCTTTCCCAAATGGTTATATTCTTTAGATGACTATGTTCCATCCACGGAAACATAATACCGGGTGAATGCTCTGCTTTCGTTAAAACTTTCCATTTTGTTTGGAGTAAAACAATAATTTTAGCGATTGTCCGTGATACGTTTCTTAAAGTCATGTGTTTATTTATATATAAATCATCAATAGGAACTGGGACCCTTAAATGCATTAAAATTCCTTGTCCTTTTCTAAAATTGATATGTCCATAACCAATGACTATTGGATTAAAATTCATTTCTGCAAGCATATTATTTATTTCCTCAAATGCAGAAAGAACATTTATTGGTGAAATTAATATATCTTCAAATCCGGGATAAAGAACGAAATCTGATTGCTTTTTGTTGATATTTGAAAAGGTTTGTAAAGCCAATGAAGCACGTTCTTCCAAATAAACTTTAAATTCATCAAGATTTAGATTTTTAGTATCTATTTCTGTATTTTTCTTCATAATATTTTCAAAATCTTCTAAGATATCCGAGGCTCCTTTTAATAATATAGCCCATTTAGCGGAACCACTATATTTTTTTGAGAATAATTGCCCAAATAAACCTTTTAGAGGATTTACGGATAAAACAAATTCCGCGGTTAGGGGGAATATTTTTTTATCTTGTATAACCTGTAAACCTGTAAATGCCCCTTTAAGATCGTTTCCATAAAGGATTTTATATTTTAAATTTTCAGGATTCGGAGCCAAATTAATCTTGGCGTTCAGAATTAAACCATACCTGCCATTTCCACCAACAATTTTATGAAAAAGGGGATTATTCTTCCCCATGTTTATAAATTCACCTTTGGGATTTAGAATTTCCATCGATTCTATCCATTCTTCTATAGCACCTAATTTTCCTGAGGTTACTCCACTTGCATTTGTAGCAATTAGACCGCCAATGCGAACTGGAAGTTTAAAAGCACTACTTGGTTGCACCGGAAAAATAAACATATTTTTAGTATCCAAAGGAACTCTTCTAATCAAATCTGATACTAGTAAATTTTGATCAATAATAATCCAATTTTCATTTTTATTATAAAAATAGTTCGTTTTTAGGCTTTTTAAGCACTCTAATTCAACAACTACATACGGATTGGCAAAACCACCAGACAATCCAGTCTTTCCAGCCGCAAATGTAATTGGAATTTCATTATTACGACTTGCAATCACAATATGTTGTATGTGTTCACGCGATACAGGCTTAAGAAGAATTTCGGGAGAAAAATGCAAAAATGAGCAATCTTGGATGGAACCTGCAAAAATAGGGTTATCTTTTTTTAAGACTATTCCAAAACCAGATTGTGAGATTTTTCGGAATTGGTCAAGACTAAGATTGGAAAAGCGTATAAAACCTTGATTTTCTAATTCTCTAATAAATTTATCAATATTTTCACGGTTTACCATCTGCTTAAACCCAAAAATTATTAAAAAGAGGATAAACAAAAAATTTCCTATTTCTTAAAAGAAATATATAAAAAAATTGAAAATTAAAAAAATTATGTTTCCTTAAAATCGTCAAGCTGGATAGTTATACGTTTCAATTCGCCTTTTGATGAACCCTTGCTTTTTCTTGGTAGCTTGTCGATCAATTCCCTCACGGCTACGCCGACAGCTTCATCAATATATTCATGAACCTTGTCTTTGGCCTCGCCAGAAATTCTAATTTTTGTTTCTCCTTCAATGAACAATTCTTTGATTTTGGAGACTCTAATAAATTTTGCAGTGTATGGCATTTTTTTTTTTCACTTTAATTTAGATTTTCGGAACCCTATATTTCACTTGTCAATAGAATTCTTAAGTAAATTACCAAGTACATCTATTTAAATATATTGTAAATTAGGGGAAAAAAATCGACAAAATTAATCAAATGGGAAAAATTATTTATTCAAAACATCTCTATCCCTAAGGAAAACTGTTTTTCATAATTAAAATTGACTTGAAGTAAAAAGAGACGCCGAGAATTACCCACAAAATGATATTAACTAAATGAAAAATACTCTTTCATGTATTTAAAGGTTTTGGCAAATTCGACAAAAATTTTAACAAACTAACTTAGAAAATAAAAATTTTAAAAGATCTCAACAAATGCAGAAAGTCAAAAAAAACACTTTTTTAACGAGATAGCCCCGATTTTAAAAGAATGATTGATGTCATTCTCAGAAATGTAATTTTTGATAATATTCTAAATGAACTCAGTTAAACTCAACTTTTCACCGATTATTTTGATTTCTCATTTTATACAATATCAGTACTAACGTGGCAACATATAGAATTGAGATTCCCAGATAAATTATTGCCCAAGTATAATTTTCAGCTAAGAAATATTGGATAGTCTTAAAAATAGGATATAATACAAATAAATATAACAATCTATAGCGGTTTTTATTTTTCTGTTCAAGAGAAGACATTAAATATATAGAAATGGTGGGGAAATTTATTTTTTTTGGTTCTTAACTCCTACTTAAATTAAAAAACAATACCTGATTTTTCTTCACCTAAAAATACTAATCACACTTATTATAATTCCAAAAATCATTATAATAGAAAAGTAAAGGACAAGTTCATAAATACCACCATACAGTAACAACGGTATAATCCCCATGAGAGGTAAAAGGACAATTCCTAACGATATATACCGAAGATTCTCTTTAAAAAAGAAAAGCGATAATCCAATAGAATTATTTAATAGTATAATAATGACAATTGATAAAAACCATAGTTTTTCATTTGATGATCTCCATCCTAAATATGTTAACGGTATATAAAGAACCATCAATCCGATTGAAAGTAAAAGACCAATTAAAAAGTGAAAAATTTTTTTTTTTGGTTGTAAAGTATATTGATTAACCAGTTGTTCTCCGTTTCTCTTAATTATAAGAAATGCAGGACCTAATAACGCGGATATCATCCCCATCGAGACATATAGGTTTTTATTTCGTTTATTTATACTAATTACACAAATTATAATTTCAAAAGCTACCAGAATAGAAAAATACACTAAATTATCAAATATACCATTAGCCAGTAAAAATATAAAAAAATAAATTATATTGAAAATCAACATTATTCCATATATCATTAGGAATCCTTTAAAGAAGCCATCTACACTGCCATATTTAATTAATATCTTCAATTCATCTTTCAAATTTAAAGATTTCTCCTTTTTTTCATCTCCTTCAATACTTATTTTCTCTTTTTCTTGATCTTCAAAGATCATTTTTAATCCCCTTTTTACAATAATATATAATACCTTGTTATTATGTCCTAATATAAATTTAGCTTCATATGAGAGGTTTTCATTTTTTCTATAAAAGTTTGAAAAATCTTATATCTTAAGTTATAAAGAAGGATTTTTTTTAAAAATTTAGAAATTATTTAGGCAGTAATTAAATAAAAGGCTCAGATTATTAATTCATAAAATACTTAAAATACTAAAATTCTTATAAGCTTTCGATATATAAATATAAAAATAATGGCTGTAATGGCCCGTAATATTTACTAAATCTTGGATAACTAAAATTGGGGGAATAATTATTAAGTTTAAACTGGTTTCTGACTTTGAACCGAAGGGTGATCAACCGAATGCGATTAAAGAGCTTGTGAATGGAATTAATCAAGGGAATAAAATATTCCAAACTCTTTTAGGAGCGACCGGTACAGGTAAAACGTTTACAATTGCTAAAGTAATTTCAGAAATCAATTTACCTACTTTAGTCATGGCACCCAACAAACTTCTTGCGGCACAATTGTATCAGGAATTCAAGAATTTTTTTCCGAATAACTCGGTTCACTATTATATCTCATATTTTGATTACTATCAACCAGAGGCTTACCTACCCGCAAAAGGTATGTATATAGAAAAGGATTCATCTGTAAACGAGGAAATTATGAAATATAGATTAGCAAGTACTTATGCTCTAATGACTCGTCAAGATGTAATTGTTGTTGCTTCAGTATCGTGCATTTATGGAATTGGTAATCCAAAGAAATGGGCAAAAAAACAGATTCTAATAGAAAAAGGAATGGAAATTGACAGAAGAACTTTAATGAAAAAGTTGATATCAATAAATTTCCAGCGAAATGATGTTGATTTTTCACGGGGTAAAATAAGGGTTCGGGGCGATGTGGTTGATATTTTTCCAGGTTATTTAGATGTTTATTACAGAATTACTCTTTTTGGTGATGAGATCGAAGATATTTTCGAAATGCACCCAGTAACAAATGAAAAAATTCAAGAATTTCCAAATTTAAAGATTTTCCCTACGAGTGAACATGTTACTGTAGAAGATTTAAAAGACAAAATAATTAAAGATGTTTTTGAAGAGTTGGACGACCGACTTGGATACTTTAAATCGAATAAACAATGGGCAGAAGCTCAGCGATTAGAAGAGCGAGTTCGTTATGATATGGAAATGATGAGAGAAATGGGATTTTGTAGCGGGATAGAAAATTACTCTCGATTTTTAGATCAAAGAAAAACGGGTGAAACTCCTGCTTGTTTATATGATTATTACCCAAAAGATTTCTTGTTAGTTATGGATGAATCTCATATCGGAATCCCTCAAATTCGTGGTATGATTAAAGGTGATCAGGCGCGGAAAAAGAATTTAGTCGATTATGGGTTTCGGTTACCGAGTGCTTTGGACAATAGGCCATTAAGGTTTGATGAATGGGAGAAAAAGCTCAGTCATGTAATATGTACCAGTGCCACACCAGGTCCTTATGAATTAAATAGGTGTGATAATAAATGGGTCGATCAAGTTATTCGACCCACAGGTTTAGTTGATCCTGAAGTTGAAATACGCCCTGTTGAACATCAAATCGATGATTTATTAGGCGAAATTCATATTGAGGTTAAAAAAGGTAATAGAATATTAGTAACAACTCTAACTAAAAAAATGGCTGAAAATATCGCTGAATATTTTGCGGATATCGGGATAAAAATTGAATATCTTCATTCAGATATTGATACAGTTGAACGAATGGATCTCATAAGAGGATTAAGACAAGGAAATTTTAATGTGTTAATCGGGATAAATCTTCTACGGGAAGGATTGGATTTACCTGAAGTTGGCTTGGTTGCAATTCTTGATGGAGACAAAGCAGGTTTCTTAAGAGATACAAGATCTTTAATTCAAACTATTGGCCGCGCTTCTCGTAATGCAAATGGTCGTGTTATTATTTATGCTGATAGAATTACTTCATCTATTGAAGCTGCAGTTAGAGAAACAGACAGACGACGTAAAAAACAGATCGAACATAATAAGAAACATGGAATAACTCCACAAACCATTCAAAAACGTGTTCAGGATTCACTTTCAGACAAAATTGATGAAGATGAGGGGCCATCAAAAACATTTAAATCAGTACTTCATGCTGTAATTGAAAAGAATGCAAATGAAGAAGATATATTACAGAATTTAGAGATATCTATGATGGAGGCAGCTAAAGAATTGGAATTTGAGAGAGCGGCACTCTTAAGAGATTTGATAAAAGACATAAAAACAGGAAAAATGAAAATTGAAGATTTTAAGGAATCAATTTCAAGCGATAAATTTAAAACCAAAAAAAAGGGCAAAAAAGTTAGTCAGGATGCCCATGATTACTCTGGATTTCAAATTTTGGGAACAACTGAACATATTAGAAAACAAGATTTTGATAAAGTAAAATCAAAGAAAAAATCAAGCAAAAAACGTAGGAAGCGAAGAAATTAGATGGGAAAGGATTTCATAATAATAAAAGGTGCGCGACAGAATAATTTAAAGAACATCAATCTTAAGATTCCCAGAGATAAACTTGTTGTATTTACAGGTTTAAGCGGATCAGGTAAATCAAGCCTTGCAATCGATACAATTTATGCCGAAGGACAACGGCGATATTTAGAATCACTTAATACATATGCCCGTCAATTCCTGGGAAGTATGGATAAACCTGATTTAGATTATATTGAGGGTTTAAGCCCATCCATTGCGATTGAGCAAAAAGCAGTAAGTAAAAATCCAAGAAGTACAGTAGGCACAGTGACTGAAATATATGATTATTTAAGACTCCTATATGCAAACGTTGGAATTCCTCACTGTCATATTTGTGGGGATGAAATTGAGCCATTAACAACACAAGAAATGACCGCGAATATTTTAAAAAGTATAGAACTCAATACCAAATTTCGAGTATTAGCCCCAATAATCCAGCGAAAGAAGGGAGAATACGGCGAAGTATTCAAACAATTAAAGAAAGAAGGTTATATCAGAGTTATTGTTGATAAGATCGAATATCAATTAGATGAACAAATTTCTCTGGATAAAAACAAATTTCATGATATTGATGTAGTACTTGATAGGTTGGTAAAAAAAAATACTGAATCATTTAGAAAACGACTTGCTGATGCTGTTGAACAAGCTTCTGAGTTAGCAGAAGGACTTGTAAAAATTTGGATTGTGGATTTAGAACCGAAAATATATTCTGAAAGTTTATTTTGCGCAAAATGTAGCGTTTCAATGCCCGAATTGCGCGCTCAATTATTTTCATTTAATACTCCTCTTGGAATGTGCCCAAAATGTAATGGTTTAGGTACATCTTACGCGTTTACAGAAAGTCGATTATTTCCAAATAAAGAAGATTCAGTTTATAACAGTAATATAAGACATATTGGGGGTTTTGGAACTTTAGATTCATATACCTGGAAAATTATTGAGTCAGTTGCTAATCATTATAAAGTTGATTTAAATCACCCAATTGTAGAATTGCCTAAGAAATTCTGGAACATTTTCTTGAGAGGATCTGGAAGAACCAAAATTAAATTTCATCTAGGCTCAAACCAAAAAGATAATCCTGATAGTGAATATTCATACAATTTCTCACGGCCATTTGAGGGCATTTTAAATACTTTACAACGCCGATATTTACAAACTAATTCTGAATATTCTCGTGATTACTATGAACGTTGGATGGACGAGCAAATATGTGATTTATGCCATGGTCTACGGCTAAGACAAGAAGCTTTAGCAGTAACCGTTCTAAATACAAATATTGCTGAATTAACCAAGCGCACAGTTGATCGCGCTTTAGATTTTCTAAAAAATTTAAAAAAGAAACTAAATAAAAGGCAAATGCTGATTGTTAAGGATGTTCTAAAGGAATTATTTGATCGCTATCAATTTTTACTGAATGTAGGTCTACATTATATTACAATGGATAGACAATCTAAAACATTATCTGGAGGAGAATCCGAGCGCGTTCGTTTAGCTACACAAATTGGATCTAATTTAGTTGGTGTTTTATACGTGCTTGACGAACCAAGCATAGGTTTACATCCCAGAGATAAATTTAAATTAATACGAATGCTGGAACAATTAAGAGATAATGGAAATTCGATTTTAGTAGTCGAACATGATGAAGACATTATTCGTTCTGCTGATTTTATTGTTGATTTAGGCCCCGGAGCAGGAATACATGGAGGCAATATTGTGGTTGCTGATACTATAGATGTTGTTGAAAATCATCCAGAATCAATTACGGGAAAATACCTGCGTGGTGATGCATTTATCCCTCTTCCAGGGTATAGAAGAACCGAAATTGAAAATTGGATTACCATCAAGGGAGCTCGCGCAAATAATTTAAAAAATATCGATGTAAAAATCCCATTAGGAGTTCTTTCTGTTGTTACAGGTGTAAGTGGAGCTGGAAAATCCAGTTTAATTATGGAGATCCTGTATAAAGGGCTACATAAACAAATTTCTCGCGATTCAAGATTAACTCCAGGTGATTTTGATGAAATTGAAGGTGCTGAATTCATTGATAAAATCATCCATATTGACCAAAGACCCATCGGAAAAACTCCACGATCAATTCCAGCGACTTATACTAAAATATTTGATCATGTGAGAGATCTCTTTGAAAAAACTGAAGAAGCGAAAATTCGGGGATATAAAAAAGGACGCTTTAGTTTTAATGTAAAAAAAGGCAGATGTGAAAAATGTCAAGGATCCGGCTTTAATTTAATTGAAATGCAATTTTTACCTTCAGTATATGTAAGATGTGATGTTTGTAAAGGAAAGCGTTATAATGCAGAAACTTTAGAGGTAAAATTTAAAAATAAGAATATTTCAGAAATTTTAGATATGTCCCATGAAGAAGCATTAGAGTTCTTTAAAAATTTCCCTAAAATAAGAAATATTATAAAAACTGTTAATGATGTTGGTCTGGGATACATCAAACTAGGACAATCATCTACTACATTATCTGGCGGGGAAGCACAAAGAGTTAAACTTTCCCGAGAATTAAGTAAACGAAACACGGGAAAAACACTCTATATTTTGGATGAACCTACAACGGGTCTTCATTTTCACGATGTTTTACAGTTAATCGGAGTATTGCAAAAATTGGTCGATTTAGGAAATACAGTAATAATTATTGAACATAATTTGGACATAATAAAAACTGCAGACTATATTGTAGATTTGGGGCCAGAGGGGGGAGATGAAGGGGGTAATATTGTAGCGTTAGGCACTCCAAAACAAATTGCAGAAAATCCAAGTTCCTATACTGGAGATTACCTTAAGCCAGTATTGGACATCCATAATGAGAAAAATCATATCGAATATGTTGAAGAACGCAAAAATATGCCCAGAATTAATCCCAACATCAATAATAATCATTTTTATAGAAACGGTCGAAGAAAAAAAATTAAATAAAATTTTTAACTCCAATTTTTCTTTTGGTGATTACCTATAACAAAGACCTATATTCGTCTACGGTCATACTTGTTGAGATTTGATATTTTGAGAGGGTTTCAATAAAATTATAGATGGATACTCCAGCGATCTGACTTGCTTTTTCAATGGAAATTTTTTTAAGCACATACTTTTGAATCGCCACATTTAAACGTTCATTTTTAATTCCTTCCACCAACACTTTCTTAAACAACGCCGCTCGATTAAGGTTTTCTTCCTTCGCTAAATCTTCAAACTCCTTAATTAGTGATTTATCCAATCTTAAATTCATTTGTTCCGTCATGTTTGAATTTCACCTTTCATTTTAATCATTTTTTCCCTTATTGAGAAATCGAGCTTGTTTTATGAAAAAATTTACAATTCCTATTGATAGTGATTTAATTGAGGCCAGACTTTGTAATTTTTCAGTGAATTCTTTAAGTGTTATCATTTCTAACTCTAATAATTTTAACATAATGATTTCGCTTGTTTTTGGTGTCAATCCTTTAGATTTCGCATATCGAATTCCTTGTAGATCATCCGTGATTGGGATTAATTCTTGGTGCAATGCAATTCTTACTGTATCAAGCTCTCCTTGACCCAAATAAATACTATCCAGTTTATTTGAATCTTCAAATTTCGTGCTTTCTAATTTTTTCTTATCAATATTTTTTTTAATGATTTTAGCATCTGAAAATTTGTCAACATTACGAAGGAGCTCTTCCTTAACACTTTCTGCGATAATAACATTGAATGAATCTAAAAAAATCTCTTTCAAATCGATTTTTGCTAGATATATTAACGAACAAGCATCAATTACATATTTCATTCGCTATATCATTAATAGCAATGCTATTATTTATTTGTATTGCTAGCGTTTTTTGTAAATAATAATGGTTCAGTTCTTCCTTGAAAATACCTAAATTTTTTATTTTATCAAAGATCATAGCACAAGACGAATAAAAATTTACGATCACTAATTGGTTTGAAAATTTGCTGAATAGGAAAACTCTACATGACAATCTTACGGAAGTTTATTTTAGATAAACGTAATATACAAAGCAAGGAATTATTCTACCAAGAAATTCAACGGGTTCTCTGTCCTTCCTTTACAAAGATGGAAACAAATCTGGATGCCTTGGTGGATGTTTTACGGGGGGATCCCTAACTTAATAATTCAGTGTAAAGTAAGTATTCTGAAGCGATGGCTGCAATTAATATTAGAGTCCAGTAAACAATCCGGAATATTTTCCATATTTTCAATTTATTATTTTTTAGTTTTATCAATAACGGTTCTTTTTCGTTCATAAGTTTCATTTCACTCTCCTCTATCTATTATAGTAAAAAATTAGATACAAATACAACTAATGGAAATATAACAAGAAATCCGAGCGTGGCCATCAGGATGATTTCAAAGATAAATTTTATGCGTGTTTTTAATATCTCATTCGATTTTTTTTCTTTACTTTCTACATTTTCTTTTTTTTCTTCGTTTTCAGCCATTTTAAGTCCCTCCATTTATACTATCGGCAAAATCTAATAAGCCAGTTACGCTAACTTTTGCCATTCTTATTTCAGTTTTTGGAAAGAATGCCAATCCTACAAACCAAGCGTAATCCCTATTGATTAGGTTCGTATAATAACAAGTATAAACCGATCCATCCTTAACAACCACTCCTGTATATGCAGTATCACCATTGCTTGGTAAATCAAATAATAGAACCAATCTATCATTTTTTACCTCATAAAAGGCGGTTCTCTTCTTTGCAAAATGATTTCCCATATCATCACGTGGTCCCAAATGATTTCTTCCGACAGCAAATGTTCTATTATTAATTGTAAAAAGGGTTGCACCATCAAATCTAGTTTGAAAATCTGAGGAAAACCACCATTTTGTGAAATTCTCTGAAGTAATCCCAATTACTGTTGCACCATGTGGAGTTCCAAAAGCATAACCGGGTAATCCCATGCTCCCAACTCTGAATGTAGAAATAATTTCTCCATTGGGAAGAAAATCAATACAAGCTTCTCCATTCCCAAATCTTGTATAAGCCTCAGATACTTCATCCCAATTAAAACCATCTGTAGTTTTTAAGAGAATTGTAATTGTATTTGCAACATCTGAATCATGCTCTGTTCCTGCAACTTCCCCATATTTCCTTCCTGAAGCAAGAACATACCAAGTAATATTATCTGGGGTTTTTGGTCTCCATAAATTCCAACCAGCAGTTAGCATGTGTTGCTTGGTTCCATTTGAAAAAGAACACGTTACGTTTACTTCCAATTCCATCGGAGTTGAAAATGTTTGAAATCCATCATCACTATAAGTATAAAATGTAGTGTTAGGACCAGGATCGAAATTATAATTGGGTAGATAATAAAGAAATAGCCTTCCTCCGATATTTGCAAATTTTGGATCACGAACATCTGTATTTGGCATTGTTATCTTTGCAACTTCCTGCCAACTACCCACAGAAGCATCTGGAGATTTTAATATTACTAAAGCGCCCTTGGTGTCTTGTAAATGCCATTTTGTTTGAGCATGTATTAGGTAAAAGGAATTATTGTAAAAAATCATATCTGTATTTGATTTATGCTGTTCACTACGGTTATTTCCAGCTTCAGCTACAGTCCAATCTTCATATTGCAGAATTGGATCATAAGTATAATCTGGAGGGGATCTAACTTGATTAAAAACCAACCATGATCCGAAAAATACCATTGGGCTTAAAATTATGATATAAATAATGATTACTGTGATTTTCAATATTTTTTTATTTCTTTTTCCGAATTTGAGATTAATTTTTCTTTCCATAATCTTAGCTTGACTTAAAACTAAATAAGCCTTTATCTTGAATATAGACTGATTTAATACAATTATTACAGAAAAACAACAAGATCTTTAAAAAGTAAAATATTTAATACTATATAGCGAGTTTAAGACAATGTCAAAAATACTTGAAAATAATGTTAAACATCTAAATGCCACATATAGCAATATTAACGTTTATTTTGAACTAAGCAAATTTACAGTTATTGCAAAAGGAAAAACATATGATCATAAAGAAAAATTGAAGGATCTTGGATTCTTTTGGAATGCGAATAATAAGGTTTGGGAAATCTCTATTGATAAATTAGTGGAAAGAGACTTATCAAAAACATTTGTGGGACCATTTCAACCAATGGAAGCAACTAAAAAGAAAATTATCGATTATATTGAACAAGTTTCCGATAAATATCTGCATGATCTGTTAGAAATTGTTTTTATTAAAGGAGAATATCGAATTTCATTTTTTAATTCACCAGGAGCTAAGAGATATCACCATGCTTATACAGGAGGGTTAGCCGAGCATACTCTTCAAGTTTTACAAGGAGCGCTCGAGATGATCAAAATTTATCCTTATTTAGACATCAGTAAAGATATGATAATTACAAGCGCGCTATTGCATGATATTGGAAAAGTAAAATGCTATGTTAACACAAGCGATGGTATTCAAATCACAAAATATTTGGAGGATTTTGATCATATTATATTTGGAATCACGATAGTCAGCCGATTATCAGAAGAATTAATTCATTCGGATGAAGATAAAAAAAAATTTGAGCATTTAATTCAAATTATTACAAGTCACCACAATATAAAAGATTGGGGGAGCCCTAAGGAACCAAAAAGTCCCGAAGCTTGGATAATTCACACGATGGATCAACTTTCTTCTAAAATTGGTGGGACTGTAAAAAATAAAAGTTGAAAAAGTCTCAACCAATCATTTTAATAAATTTCTTTTTTGTTTCATAAGTATAAGTAAGAAATTTTCCATTGTGATAAATGGCACAAGTTCCATATGGATGTGGACATGCTCGGGCTTTTTCTACCGTGTCAATAGGGATTTCTTTGTAGGGAATCGATAATTCTTTAGCTACTTCTTTCAATTGATTTTGTAATCCAAACATATATGAGCACTGATTTGCAAAATAAAGTGTTATTCCCTTTTTTTCAGGAGCAGGTAAAAGATCACCAAATTTCTTTTCTGATTCTGGGACAAAAGAAGGATTAGGACTTTTTTTACTAAATTTTAAAACCATCAATTCCATATGGGGAGGATATTCATCAACAACGGAAAATCCCATTTTTTCAAAAATTGGTTTTTTTGCCATCCATGTTCTATTGGTAACAACAACTGCAACACCCATCTTTCCTGATAATTTTGCATCATCAATACATTTTTGAACTAATTCTGAACCATAACCTTTTCCTTTTTGCTTCCCAACAACCCATAAACAGTGAATTACCAAATATTCTGGTGCAATAATCCCCCTCCATGAAAATTCTCCAGGAATGTATTCAATAAAACCTCGAGAAGTATAACCTTTTGTTTCTTTAACATGAAGGAGTTGTATTTTCATACCTTCTTTAAATCGTTTCTTTGCCCAAGTTTCCTTGTTCTTATAACCCGGTTTATTTTTTTGGGATTTCTGACAAAAAAGATCATATTCATTTAAATTATCAACATTTACTTCTATAATTTTCGCCATGATTAACTATCAATAATATAATTTTGAAGTTTAAAAAATTCTAGAGTATTGAATTAATAGATTAAATGAAATATTAAAAAAGACCCCTTCAATCCTTACCCTATGGAATTAAAAAACAAAAGAAAATTGGAAAACCTAATTATTGACCTGATGCAAGAATCAAAAACACCTGGATTGGCAATAGGAATTTTTCAAGATGGTAAAGAAATTTATTCAGAAGGCTTTGGTGCAAGAAATCTTGAAGAAAATCTTCCAATGACAACAGATACTCTTTTTGGGATAGGAAGTATATCTAAATCATTTACAGCATTAGCGATAATGCAGCTAGTAGAACAAGGAAAAATAGATTTAGATGCTCCAGTTAGTAAATATGTTCAATTCGAACTAGGTTTTGAAGATTCCCCAATTACAATTAATGATATTCTTTCTCATTCATCAGGCATTCCAGAATTGGACGGAAGTGTTCATCCAATAATTATAAAAATGGGTGATTTCAAAAATATTTATCCTCTTTCAAGTGAAAATGATTTTTTACGGCATGTAAATAACGCAAAAGATGAAATTCTTTACAAACCTGGAGAAAAATTCTACTATTGTAATGATATGTTCGAGATACTCAGAATAATTATCGAACAAATTACAAATATGAAAATCGCTGATTATATCAAGGAAAATATGTTTAAACCGCTAGAAATGACAAGGAGTACATATTTCAAAGAAGATATTGAGAATGATCCACTTAAAAACTCATGTACAGGTTATATCCCAAC
>JAUWMK010000173.1 GCA_030613185.1 Promethearchaeum sp. | reverse complement strand
GCATACCTTTATATTTTTTGGGATCTATGCCCACAAAACTTTTTAAGACAGAGTTTCTCATCAGAATTGGGCAAGACTTCTTTCCACACAGTAATCTGGAACCCTTACAACGAATACAGATATTTTCAGTTTCTGTCGATGCAGCAGGTGCAGATAAGTTCTGATTCAAATTAATCCTCTCAATTACAAATATATTTCTGACGATAAATTTAGTGATTTAGTGTTTATAATAAGGTCGACGGTGGTGAAATAAAAAATTATATAATGTAGTTTTTAATATAATTAATCCATTAACATCTGTATATTGAATGTGAAAAGATCTCTTTAAAAATAATGCCGACAAAAAGGAAGTGTTATCAAAAAATAATTATCTCAAACAAAAATTTCGAAAAAATTATAAAATTATAATTTAAAAGAGGGGAACAAAATAAAAATAGTTACTATTAACATACCAGAGCAATACTTAGACTGCTTAAAAACATTAATAGATTTGGGATATTTTCCAAGCCGTTCTGAAGCAGTTCGCCAAGCTTTGAAGCAATTTCTAACTAAGGAAGCTAATTTAGTAAAAGATATTGAACATGATCAATTCAAAATTTTAAAGGAAAGACAAATGGATGCCTTAATCCGCTCTAAATAACTTGCATCATCATTTTTTTCTTCATTTTTCATTTTAGTATTTGATTAATTTATTTTTCTATGATTAATTTTATTTCTCCTAAATTTTTTTAAACATGATTTCCTTTTTTGGTTAGCGAAAACTAAGGGTTAGGTTAAGTTAAATGAAAACACTCGGAATATTTGATAGTTTGGAAATCGAAGAAAGAATTATAAAATGGTGGGAAACGGAAAAAACCTATGATCTCATCAAAAAAGCTGAGCCCAAAGCAAAAAATAAAAAATTTTCTTATTTGGATGGCCCACCTTACACAACAGGAGATGTCCACCTTGGAACAGCATGGAATAAAATCCTCAAAGATATGATAATAAAATTCAAAAGAATGAGAGGATTTAGAGTTATCGATACTCCAGGATATGATACACATGGATTACCCATTGAAGTTCTGATAGAAAAGAAGTTAGGGATTAAAAATAAGAAAGAAATTCTGGAATTTGGATTAAATGAATTTATTAAAGAGTGTAGAGAATATGCATTAAGTCAAATCGAACCAATGAATGATCAATTTAAGAGGCTCGGCTGCAATTTCTGGAATTGGGATAACCCATATATCACACTTAAAAATACATATATTCAAGGTGTTTGGTGGACGATAAAGAAAGCACACGAAAATGGGTATTTATACCAAGGATTTCGTCCAATGAATTGCTGCCCTAGGTGCGGTACTGCCCTTGCAAAACATGAGTTTGAATATTATGATATAGAAGATACTGCAATTTTCGTTAAATTTCGATCAGTTGAAGACCCCAAAACATTTTACGTAATTTGGACAACAACTCCTTGGACCCTTGTTTCAAATACAAATATAATGGCAAATCCTGATATTGAATATGTTAAAATGCGCGTGAAAAATGAACAATGGATAATGGGAATTGCATCAACTGCAGATTTACTCCAAAATAAATTAAGTTTAACATTGAAGACTGAAGATGGGTTTGAATATGGTGAGAGAATTAAAGGTTCGGAATTAGAAGGAAAGAAATATATTCATCCACTAGCTGATGAAATTCCATATCAAGCAGAATTAGAGAAAGAAGAACCAAAAGTTCATTCCATATTAATGTCTCGTGAATATGTTCAAGAATCAGGAGGTTCGGGTTTAGTTCATAGTGCCCCCGGACACGGACCTGAAGATTTTGAGGTTGGTCTCGCAAATGGTATTCCTATCTTTTCTCCTGTGGAGATGGACGGGTGTTATAATAACCTTGCAGGGAAAATTTTTGAAGGAAAATACGTGCATGAAGTAAACCGAGAAATTATAGACATGCTCATTGAAAAAGGTACATTAATTCATGAGGAAAACATTCAACACGAATATGCTCATTGTTGGAGATGTAAAACCAAACTTGTTTATCGTGCAACTAAGCAATGGTTTTTCAAAACCTCTGCACTAAGAAATGAAATGTTGAAAGCAAATGAAGAGATACTTTGGATCCCAAAAAGAGCAGGTTCTACAAACTTTAAATCATGGTTAAATTCATTACAAGATTGGTGCATTTCACGTCAGAGAATATGGGGAATACCACTGCCAATTTGGGTTTGTGATGATGAAGAATGCGGTAATATGGATGTAATCGGTTCAATGGATGAATTAAAGGAAAAGGCAGGTGAATGCCCTGAAGATCTTCATATCCCTATGATTAATGAAGTAACTTGGAAATGCTCAAAATGTAATAAGGGAACAATGAAAAGGGTTCCCGATTTAGCAGATGTATGGCTTGATAGTGGGTCTGTTATGTGGGCGTCTCAACAATTCGTTGATGGATATGAGCATTATGACACTTGGGAGCCTGTAGATTTTATATTGGAAGGTAAAGATCAGATCAGAGGGTGGTTTAATTCCCTTCTTTCCAGTGCTATGCTTTCTTCTAAACGTAAAAACTATAATGCATGCTTTATGCACGGATGGGTTCATTCTCATGGAATGAAGATGTCTAAATCGATAGGAAACGCAGTACATCCTCAAGACGTTTTAGAAGGAAAAGTGGAGATCCTTACAGAGAAACAAAAAGAAGACATGCGAAAACATGCAACCTTGGCTTCAATTTCAAAATTTGATAAGACTAAAGAGAAAACCGCTAAAAAGAAAGTTAGAAAAGCAGCAAAGAAGAAATATATCAAGGATGACAAAAGGTGGAGCAATATAAAAGGTATAGAGACATTTAGATTTTATTGTGTAGGTAATGTCCCACCGGGTAGAGATTTTAATTTCGATTATAAAGAATATACAGATACATTCAAAGTCCTTAATACTTTATGGAATACGTATTTATTTGCTCAAGAAAAAATGAAATTAAACAAATTTGATGCCAAGAAACACAAATTCATTTATGAAGAACTTACTCCAGTTGATAAGTGGATTTTATCAAAAACATATTCCTTAATTGAAGAATTAACCAATCTTTATGATAAATATGAATTACCATCAATTCCAACCCGTTTACAAGAGTATATTCTAAATGATTTATCAAGATGGTATATCACTATTATTCGGGATAGAGTAGATGTAAATGCTGAAGATGAAGAAAAATACCCTACTTTGGCAGTATTATGGCACATTCTTTATAAATTGTGTTTGATAATGGCACCTCTTAATCCTATGATTGCTGAAGAAATCTATCAGAAAATGTTCAAAGATGAAATGATATCCAAAAGTAAAGCATCAGTTCATCTTGAAAAATGGCCAAAAGTTGTAAAAAAATACATTGATGAACCTGTCGAGACTCAAATGCTTGAAGCCCGTCAAATTATAGATGAAGTTAGATCTTTGAAATCAGAAAATAAGATTAAATTAAGATGGCCTACTAAAAGTCTATCTTTATTACCAACTGAGGAGTCAAAAGAACTCGAATTTATGGATTTAATTAAGGAGATGTGCAATGTAAAGAAAGTTTCATTTGTTGAAGAGAAACCAGACAAGGGTAAAATAATTGAAACTGAATTATCACACTTTAAAATCTACTTGGATATCAAAGATTCCAAAGAACTTCAACAAGAACGGATATTGGCAGATTTATTGCGAACAATTCAATTTTTACGTAAGCAAAACAAATTGCAGACAGGTGAAGAAATTAACTTACAAATTTCATCCGAACATCCATTTTTACTGGGCACTTTGAAAGATATGAAAGCTAAAATTGTTGAAAAAGTTACTGCTAATCCTATAGAAATTATCGATCAGCAAATTGAGAAGGAAGATGGATGGATATTCCATGATTTCCATGTCTGTACTAATGGAAAATGTTTTGCTATGATCAGAGAGAAAGCTGTCCTAAAAATATTCGAAGGTATAGAAGGTAAATGTTCTTATTGTGCTAAACCTATAACAGAAGACACAGTAGGAACAATTCAAATAAAATTTAAAAGAACTTAATGGTTTTTGTTTTTTCCTTTCTTTTTTTTGAACTACATAGTAAACTACTTATCGATTTTTAATTATTAACCACGAAATATTAATTGGTAAATAATGGGTAAAAGGATTTTATCTCTGGATTTTATTCGAGGATTGGGGCTTATTGGGGTTGTGGTGAACCATGCAATTACATATGGAATAATGCTGAATGAAGACAACGCCCGTAACTTACTACCCAAATCTCCTTTAGTGATTTTTGCCCCTCTTCTTATTTTCGGTACTTGGGCAGGGATGTTTGCACTTATTACAGGTCTTGTAAATGCATACCAAATTTACCTCAGGATGAAAAAAAAGGAGGATATTGGTGAAGCATTACAAGGATGTTTCATAAATTCTACACTAATTTTGATTATGCATTTCATTTTCTTGGGGTTTTTTACCAGAGCATCAGAATCTTTAACGGGAAATGGTTATGATCATTCCCTTATAACAGGCTCAATTGAGTTACAGCAATTAAGTATACCTCCAATTGAATTATTCTTCAGAGCAGATGCTTTAGCTATGATATCTGCAAGCGGATATCTTACGTGTTTGGTTCTTTGGCTGATTTGGAGGAGAGGAAATTTTAAAAACACGAAACGAAGTGTTAAGATTTTACTTGAATTTGGGGGAATAATATTAGCGTTATCGCAACCTTTATGGAACCAACTCTATCCAGTTTTTATTTCCGCCTTAAATAAAGGAGGCCTATATTATATTCCAGCTCTTTTTCTTTCATTTATAGCGGGTACTCTGCATTGTTTATTGCCATATGGTGGATATGTAGCATTTGGGATAATCCTTGGGATTTACATTGCTGAAGAAAAGAGTATTCAAGAAATAAAACGTTTCGCAAAGAAAGTGGGATTTCCATTAATTATTCTAGGTATTATATTCATTATCTACCATATATTTACAGTTGAAGATAGTTTGATGTCATTTTTCTTTAAATATAAAATGATCCCCCCCGATCTTTATCTATTAAATTTAGGAATAATGATACTTTGGTTTTCCTGGTTTTTTGAAAAATTAGATTATTGTTCCCCTGAAAAACATGCTAAAATAGCAAGGAAAACAGCAGTTATTAGAAGGTTTGGAATCGCATCCTTGACTCTTTTTGTTTTAGAATCTTTTTGGTGCACCTTATGGTCTTTTATATTTCATTCCAAACTTGGCAGTTATTCCGGAGAACCTGATGTTGTAATGACTAATTTTGGATTAAATCTGCTTTTTATGCTGGTTGTTTTTGGTTCATGGGTAGTTATTTTAAAAATATGGGAAAAATATAATTTTAAATATAGTTTTGAATGGTTCATAGTGAGAATTAGTTCCAAATTAAGGAAACAACCATCTGAACGATCAGATCTTACAAAAATATTAAAAAATGAATAAAAAAATTTATTTTAAAAGTATGTATTTAAAAAAAAAAAAATTAAATTTGCTTTTCTTGTTCTGTATTCTTCTCTTCTTTAAGAGATTTCTTCCTGGAAGTTCTAATATAACCCAAATATGCTGCAAAAGCTGCAATAATAGAAAATGCCCATGCTGAAAAATAGAAAAATGTATAACCTTCGCTGTTAAAAATCAGCATTATTAATCTATCAGCTAAGAAACTAACAAAAACCATAATAAAGGAGAAACTCATTGCAGATAAAGATAATGTTGCACGTTTATATTGAGTTTCTTCCAATATTCGATACATTTTCAGAGATGCAATAATAAACGGTACATAAACATAGGTCATAATCACTAAAACTGATAAAAAGGAAAGAACATCTAATAAAACATTTCTCTGTTCTATTGCAATCAAAGCAAACAATATGGTTGCAATTGAAAGAATAATCAATATCAATCTTTCTATTTTTTTAGGCATGTCATCAAATACTTTCACTTTTAGAATATAAGTAAAATCAGCTGCAATTACCAGAAGAACAAAACTAATTCTAAATTGAAGCAATACCGAAATAAACCAAAAATTTGGAATGTTAGGATCTAAATCATCAAACCCTAAGATGCCATTCTTAATTAAATAAAATTTAGATAACCAAGAAAAAATTATTGCAACAAATAAGCCTGTAAATGACCCTAAAAGGAGAAGGGTATTTACAGTTTTCTTCTTACTATAATGAATTATAATTAAAATTAACAAAATTAAAAATAGGAAAATTATGCCAGTTTCATATAATAATCCAATGTAAGTTTTTTCTAATCCGGGAGGTATTGTTATACTCATAAAATCACTTTTTTATTAAAAAAATGTATAATTTGCTTAATGTATTGTGAAAAAATTTAGAAATTTAATCATTATATTTTATAAGATTGAAATTTTGAACTATTAATTAGTTAAGAAAAGAATTAAAAGCAAGCATATGTAGATTCGATTTACTTATATTTTTGTTGAATCCAAATGCTTAACGAATACGCGTATTTTTGAAGATCAATTATTAGTTTTTTTTGAGAGAGTTCTCTTAAAATAGAAACTTCTAATGTATTGAAAGTAGCTTCCAATTCATCAACTATATCGAATATTTCATGAATTTTTTTCCAATCATTTGCCCATGCTTCATCCCATACTTCATCATAAGCGGTTTTATATGGAAATATCATCTTCTGAGTTTGATTGCCTATCATAATGTTTTCCCTAATCAATTAATAAAGATATTAATATAAAAATATATAGTAGTTAGCAATTTTTTAGATTTACAACATTCGATTTATTGCATCGCAATTTTTTTTGCTAAATTGGCTTTAAAGGTTGGAAAGCGAGTAAAAAAGGTCTGAGAATTAAATACAGGCCAATCCGCGAATAAAAATAGAGATTCCAGAGGTTTAATTCCAATACTCCCAAAATCTCTTTTAATTGTGAATTTTAATGAATCTAAATCAAATAATGATATAATTTCTTCAGATGACAAAATATCCAGAAATCTGATATAATAAAGAAGCAAATCATCATTTTTCTGAATCCCTTCCTCATATTCATCACAATATTTTTTTAACAATGCGTTTTCCAATAAAGCAGGATAATTCTGATGTTCCCATGCAATAACATTAGTTAGTAGAATAAATAAATCTTCAAGAGTGTGTTTAAAAAAAATCATCCTATAAAGTAAATTTTTTTCATCGGTTTCCTTTGAAATTTTAAAACTATCCATTATTGAATAGTGTTCATGATGAATAAACGGTTTTAAGGTAATGTCATAAAATTTCTTACTGTATTCGGTGAAAAGGATGATTTTAATGTGGTTATATAGGTAATTTTTTAATTTTTTTTGTCTTGATTTTGTTAAGGTGCAATTTTTCCATTTCTCACTGAATAAATTTAGTTTAGCTCTATTTTGATATTCTAATTCAAATACAGATAACTCTAATAGATCCAATATCGTTTTAAAAATAATTTCCCTTATTTTTCTCCCTCTCCATTATTCTAATTATTTTACGATGATATGGAAAATTGAATAATTATCCTAATTTCACACACACAACTAAGACATTTTATCGGTTTGAAATATTTAATTCTTTTCCTTCTGAATTCATTTTTGCTTGTGATTATTCAATTTCATAAATATAACTTGAATAATTTCTTCATTATTTTATTTAAGAACAAAAATGTTAAATGAGTGCAAATATAAAATATGAATTGCTAAATACTGATTTTCAATAATATACAAAAAACATTTAGATTTGGAACTCATTCCAAAATAATTTAAAATCCAATGTGATAGAAATGAAATATACTTATAAAACAATTAATACTAGAAAAATATTGCTTATACTCACACTTATCTTCACTTTAAGCACAGTATTTTTTACTTTTTTCCACTCATTGGATGCTTCATTGAGTATTCAAACTATGAATGAAAAGGAAAACATGGAATTTAATCCATTAATAAAATCACAATCCTCAATAGATTCAAAAGAAATTTTAAAAATTGCGGATATTCTAGAAGGTGACATTCATGAAGTTTACGTTTCAGGGTCGTACGCTTATGTGGCAGATGGTTTTAATGGTATAAAAATTATTGACATTTCTGATCCATATTCACCTTTTGAAGTGGGACAATTCGATGATGGATGTTATATAAATGATCTTTATGTTTCGGGGTCTTATGCTTATGTAACAAATACTGATAAACGTTTTGAGATTATTGACATCTCAGACCCTACAACACCCATCGAAGTGAGGCATATCTATGTTGAAGGATATACAAAGGGTTTTTATATCTTGGGATCATATGCGTACGTAACGGAAGGCAGTAATGGTATAAAAATAATTGACATATCAACCCCAAGCATCTCCTCAGAAGTTGGACAATTCAATGTTTGGGGAATATCAATCGAAGTTTGTGTTTCAGGATCTTATGCCTACATTGCATCTGGAGATATTGGTTTAGAGATATTTGATATATCCGATCCGAACAACATCTTACATAAAGGATTGTTTAATGATGGAGGATCTTCACGTAATGTTTATGTTTCAGGATCTTATGCTTATGTAGCGGAAGGCAGTGATGGTTTCGAAATTATTGATATTTCAGATAAGGACGCTCCTACGGAAATAGCACAATTCGATGCAGAATTTACAATTTATGATTTCCATGTTGCAGGAAAGTATGTATATTTAGCGGAATCTTCAAACGGTTTCGAGATAATCGATATTTCAAACGCAGAAGCTCCGGTAAAAGTTGACCATTTCGATGATGGAGGATGTGCAGAAGATATTTTTGTTTCTGATTCTTATGCCTATGTAGCAGATGGGGACGACGGTTTAGAGATTTTTGATATCTCAGATTATATAGCGGATCCTTTTCAGATAAGTAGTTATAATCCGATTCCACTCTTGAGTGCCATGGGAGGGATTACGATAGTTATAGGGCTTAATATACGGAGAAATAATTAAATTTTCAATATTTTAATTATTATCTTTTATTTACTCTATTTTCTTATAATTTGCATTAGATGAATTTTAAAAAAAAACCACAGAAGTTCTTTCATTATCACTTATTCAAAAACAAAAATGTTAAATTTATAAAACATAAAAAGAATAATATGTATACCAAAATATATTTTTGAGAAAAAAATTTAAAGTGTTATATATGGATAAAACTAAAACTACTACAAAAAATTTACTTAAACTCACTCTAATCTTCACTCTGAGCATCAGCTTATTTGTTCCATATTTTTCCATGAACCCTGAATTAACTTCCGGAAACTCTACATCAATAAGCAAAAAAGAAAACACGCAAACGATTCCATCTATCGAACCAAAATCTTCAACGGTATCGATAGACTTTATAAAAACTGGAAGTATTTTAGATGGGTCCGCAAATGATGTAATGGTTGTTGAATCATTAGCGTATGTCGCAGATGGAGAGGGTGGGTTTAAAATAATCGATATTTCTGATCCGGTCAACCCTATTAAAGTAGGACATTTCGATGATGGGGGAGATTCACTCGGGGTTTATGTCTCTGAGTCGTATGCTTACATAGCGGAT
>JAUWMK010000131.1 GCA_030613185.1 Promethearchaeum sp. | reverse complement strand
AAAAAATTGAAATTAAAGAATTTACTGAAAGCATAATAAAACATGCCCCCTAACTTTTTCATTGTAAGTCGCATTCATCAATGAATTTTTAACTATTTTTGAGAAAATATTTATGTCGGATCATTAACTTGTAAACTTAAGATTTCTAATTATTTCCTTAATTTTTTAGAAATTAATTTAACTGAAACCGCAATTGAGAAGAATCCAATCAATCCCAATGATAATAAATTATAGCCCGGAATCCCTCCTAATGAATCACCAATTGTAAATGTATCATCTGAGATATCTGAATCTAAAATTTCTTGAGTTTCGATGGAAACTGCCTCGATTTTGATCAAGCATTGTGTACTCAAATCTTCAATTGCTGAAGTATCCCAAATATAGAAATTTCCAACTGTGTCTGAAGTAATCAAAGTCCAATTTTCACCATTATTTAATGAATAATAGATATGATATTCCAAGTTTTCATTTTGGGGATTGACAGTTTCCCATGTAATGTTATGAAGTCCATTGATAATTTCGCCCCCATTTGGAGATAAGAGAGTTATACTTAAATTAGGATCATCAATTCCAGATGATGGATCTATTGTAAAAGCAACTTCAGAAATATCGAAAAATGGATCTAATTCATAATTCATATATTCTCCAGTGATACTAACTCGAATTCGATAGTTGGTTCCGAAAGGAATGTCTTCTGTATTCCATAAATATGAATTTTCAGTTATTCCAGTTGCAATATTCGTAAAAATGTTCCCGTCTGTTGTATAATCAATCATAACTTCATAATCAACGCCTTCAATTGTATCAACGGACCATGATATCATCACTTCATTTTCAAATAGTTCACCGCCATTTGGACTTATTATATCTATGCCCAAATTTGGTCTATTATCAATAGTCATGATACCTGATATATCAAATACATAATGACTCACGGATTCTACTTCATAGTTGGCAATTACGCGGATTTTAACTTCTTCTGAAAAGATAACATCGCTTGTGTTCCAATCAAATTCTCGAACAGATGCATCTAAACCACTTACAATTTCATTCCAATCTAACCCAGAGTTGACTGAATATTCGAGATCAATTGATGTTACAAAATTATCTATATCAAAGATATCCCATTCAATCGTTTGAATGCCAGAATATGTAAAACCACCTAGAGGTGCTAAATAATCTATTTCTGGTGCATCTGGGTTATCAATTGTAAATCCATAATCAGAAACATCCATTCCTTCTCCATTATAATCATCAGAAGCAATTACACGAATCACAACAGATGGTTGGTCTCCAAATCCTGAAATATCCCATAGATAGGAATTAATATCTAAACCGGTTATAATTGGATTCCAAATTACACCGTCAAATGAGTATCCTAATGAATATGTTAGGTCATCCATATCAGGATCAATTCCCGACCAAGAGATCAAAAGATCTCCAGAAAAGGTTCCACCATCATTAGGGGTGATTAAATCAACAGTTGGATCCCGATTTAGCACATTATATGTAAAACAATCATTATATTCATTTTTTTTGATTGAATAATGATCTGTTAAGTCTCCAGCACGGATGTACCAATAGACAGTTGAATCGTGTTCTTGTGCTGGTATATTTGCTTCCCATTCATCATCTAACCCGGGAAGTTCTACTAAATCGACGCGATCGAAGGTTATATTGTCTGTTGAATAATAAACCCATGCATTCGCTATTCTATCTTCATCTGTTATGTGAACATGAACTAAAGGAGAATCGCCCTCACTTGGACTTGGTGAATTTCCATCAGAATCGTAATTAATTGTATGATCGCCAATTTCTGGTGGGAGATAATCGGTTGACCCATGTTCCAAAGGATTTGAAGTTAAACTGTCTTCTATTAGTCTAAAAATCGGGGTTCCGAAAAGTGGATCTATTCCAATTTCTTGAATTATCAAATCACCAGGATCGTCATCTGTAATTGTATAGGATGTTTTTATTTCATCACTATGTTCTTGTGATCCGTGAACATTTGCTTCTACAGATAACGTCATAGACGCTTCACCGCTCGCCACAAGAATACCGAATTTTACTTCTGTTGTTTCAGAAAATTTTATTTCAAGATATTCTGTTAGAGTATTAGTGGTGCTTACAGTTTGTGAAAAAGTTTGGGAATTTCCACCAGAAATCGATTTTGGGTCATCATCAAAAGTTACCCCGTTATAATTGTTTAACGCTGGATTAAGATCTTTCCATTCGTCTGGAGCATAATTATTATTTAGAATCATTTCACTCGAACGATTAATTCCATAATCAAATTGACGATCTAAATATTCATGGGTTCCATTATGATATTCAACATGTAATGCATAGACTCTCCATTGCATTATCCAACCTTCACCCCAATAAATATCTCCGTAACCAGGGCCAATGTAAGAAGAATTATCATTTATCATAGAAGAAGTAATTGAACTTGATGTGGTCATTTTGTATTCAAAGTCATATCCACCACCAGTTTCAACATTTAACGAAACTTCACCACTAGCACTTAGCCCTTCACCAAATAATTCAGGACCTGCACTTATCGAAATTGATTTCTCCATAGCAACAGCTAAACTCACACCAACTCCCAACTCAAATGAATGGCTTTCTTCATATGTAGAGGTACTTCCATCACCACTGGGATCGTGAATTATTGTATATAATTTGCTAGGCATGATGGTATAATTCTCTTCAAGAGTTTCCATTTCACTAAAATGAACCCAAATAAAATTAAAATTTCTGCTAGCAGTTGATTTTTCAACCCCTCCATCATACCCTTTTAATACAGCCGTAACTGTACCATCATAACCTCCATTATATGTTAAATCAATGGAATTCATATTCCAGACGCTCCCTACATCAATACCATTCAGAAACAATTTTACATCATCATGATCATTTTGAGTATAGCTGAAATCAAATGGTAAAGCACCTTCTCCAGGGCCAAATATATAGTCAGAGCTTGCAGAAGGAGAATTCCATGATAAATGATATTCCGGCAGTGGGTTTATCGTGATTGTTGCGTCTTTATATTCATCTGCATTACCTGAACTATAAAACCTTGCATGAACAACATGATTTCCAACAGAAAGACCTGATGCTGTTGTATAATATGTTACATCGTAATATGTCCCCATACCGTTTTCCCAAATTAATGTCCATGCACCCTGAGAAGCCCATGCGCCACCATCTATTGCAATCCACCACTCCCCAGAATATCCCTCAAGCATATCAGATAAGCTAAATGAGAAGGTTTGAGTGCTACCATATATTTTTGAAGCAGATCCTGGTGATACAATAACACTTAAATCACCAGAAGGTTCTGGTGCAATTAATGTCTGATTTTCAGAAAGTCCTTTAGAATTTGCATTATCATCTTGGAATCTGATTCCTTCTACAAATATAATATTTGAGAATAAAAACATGGTTATTAAGACCGTAGTAATAATTTTAAATTGATTTTTCATTTTTTTCATTTTTTTCATTTTTTCCAAATTTTTCACCAATTTTTTTTATATTAATTCAAAAATTTTTTTCTTAATGAAAAATTTGGAAAAATCTTTAATAAAGAGGTGTGGTTTTTTTTCTGAATATATATGTGAAATAATAAAGTGTGAAAAAATAATACTCATTTCTAGTGAAATTTAAAAATTAAAAAGAGCTAGTGAAATTGTTCCACATTCTTTGTTTAATATCGTTTAATGTCAAATTTTATTGATGATATAAATATGAACTTAGAGTAGAATAGGAATTTTTTTTAATACATACTTTGGTGTGAAATCAAATTTTACTATAACATATAAATCTCTTCTCAAAAGGTTTTTACACTACTTAATACCACATATGTTTACAACCTCTTTCTACATTAATGACTGAAATTTTAAATAGTATCTAATTTTAACCATTAATATGAAATTTTCTGAACGATATGCTAAACCTATTGCAATAGGCTTATTTCTTATTTTACTTTTAGGCTCAGTTACTCTTTATAATCATTTTTCCACTAAATCGGATCCATATATTTTTGAACATGGAGATAAAACTCTGAATTTTGATGTTCCATCATTCTACGGAGGAGTAAAAACAATAAATCAAAATGACCGAGGTATATCACATAAAATCATTAATTCGTCTGAAATTTTAATTTATTGCAATCGAACTGATAGAAATTATATGGTATTCGAAATATCCTTAAAAAATGATACATATGATGTACAAATTCAGTATAAAAATGATTTTGGAGAAGATCCTAATAAGGAATATACTGATCTTGAATATAATGTAGAATCAGAACTTTCACTGATTAATGTGGATATTGCAGACGATAACACTGCATTTTTATCAATCGAAGTAACTCTTCTTATTTCTACTTGAATATCATACCAAATAGTTGTTTCCGTCTAAAAAAAAGAAGAAAGGTAGGAAGTAGTAATTATAATAAATCTCAATCGATTTGGCTGGAATTTTTTTTATCCAATTTTTATAACGCTCGATATTAAAATGATTACAGATTAAAGGATTTTAAGAAGAAATATGGCAAAGATTTAAATTAGGACAAAACATTCTCAAAATATGTCTTATCATAGACGATCCGTTAAATATTATGCATTGACTACTATTTTTATTCTAATTATAGGTGGTGTGTGGCTTATTAGCAATCTTTCCAAAAATTCTGATCCACTTATTTTTGAGCATGAAGATAAAACTCTGAATTTTAATGTCACATCATTTTACGGAGGAACGATATTCAATATCGAAAGAACGCGAGATATTTCATTTGCAATCATTAATTCCTCAGATATTTTAATTTATTGCAAAGAATCTAGTACAAATTATATGCAATTTGCAATTTCCTTAAAAAATGATACATATGATGTGAATATCCTGTATGTGAATGATTTTGAGGTGGATCTTTCTCGGGATTATGTTGATCTTGGTTATAATGTTGACTCAGAACTTTCACTGATTCAAGCGGATAATGGAGAAGCGACCAGTTTATTTATGTCAATTGAAGCAACTCTTCTTATATCAACTTGAATAAAATAGTTCTTGGATCATGTCAAATTATAGTATTACTTATCACAATTTTTTCATTATATTTTAGACCCAAAGGATTTTGTTTTATAAACAACATCTTTTTATATTCCAAATCGGCCAAATACATAATAATAAAACAAGCAAAGTAGAGAGAAAAATGAGCAATCAGCAATATCGAAAAATTAAACTAATGCAAAAGAGCCATCAAGTAATGGAGGGTGCAGGAGTTCGATTAAAACGCGCTTTTGGACGACCACATGAAGCAGTTTTATTTGATCCATTCTTATTACTTGACGATTTTCACTCAAACAATCCGGATGATTATATTAAAGGCTTTCCTTGGCATCCACATCGAGGGATCGAGACTATTACATATATGTTACATGGTGAAATCGAACATCAAGATAGCTTAGGAAATAGTGGTGTAATCTGTCAAGACGATGTTCAATGGATGACCGCGGGAAGTGGAATTATCCACTCAGAGATGCCTAAACGACAAGAAGGTGTATTGTGGGGCTTTCAACTTTGGGCAAATTTACCTGCTTCTAACAAAATGATGACACCTCGTTATAGAGATGTTAAAAGTGATCAAATATGTGTTGTGCAACGGGAAGATGGAACAAAAATTCGGGTGATTGCAGGGGAAGTTGATGGGTTTAAAGGACCGGTTAAAGATGTTGTTATTGATCCTCAATATTTAGATGTGCACCTACCGGTTCATTCTGAATTTATTCACAAAGTTCCAAAAAGTTACACAATTTTCGCTTATATTTTGGAAGGAGATGCCAAATTTGACCAATTTCATGATGAAGTTGTTGGAAAAGAACAAATTATATTGTACGAAAAAAATACAGTAGGTAGTGTTAAAATTCAAACTCACGAACAACCTGTAAGATTCTTGTTGATATCGGGAAGACCGTTAAATGAGCCGATTGCATGGAATGGGCCTATTGTAATGAATACACAGGAAGATTTAAGAATAGCTTTTGAAGAATATAAAAATGACACTTTCTTAAAACATAAGAATTAATGCAGATACAATTCCTTTTTTTTAATTCTAAATGATCTTTAAGTATAATTACAGATATCTAGTGTTGAAATTCAAAAAATTAGTTAAAAACAATATAAAAGCATAATTTGCATAAATATTATTATGCATACGGTGGGAATTGACATTGGAAGTTTAGCAACCAAAATTGTGCTTATGAAAGATGGCAAAATTAAAGCATTATTACAAAATCGCTCTTTGCATAATTTCACTGCAATTGGAACCCAATTATTCAACCAAATTTTAAAAGATAATAACCTTACTTCCGATGATATTGGAAATATATATTCAACCGGATATGGAAGACATTCTATTTCTAAATTAACATCTAATATCATCACAGAAATTTCCGCACATGCTCGAGGGGCGCAATATTTTTATCCCAAAGTCCAAGGCATTATAGATATTGGAGGCCAAGATAGTAAGGTTATCAAGTTAAATCCTAAATCATTCATGGTCATCGATTTCCAAATGAATGATAAATGTGCTGCAGGAACAGGCCGATTTTTAGAAGTGATGGCAGATGCTTTAGATATTCCCATTGAGAATTTAGGAAATTTAGCTCTCCAAAGTAAATCTCCCATACAAATTTCCTCAACATGCACTGTTTTTGCTGAATCGGAAGTTATTGGACATTTTGCTCAAGGCACTGTAAAACAAGACATTGCAGCAGGAATTCATAATTCAATTGCAAAACGGGTTGCTTCCATGGTAAAACGTATTCAAATTGTTGAACCCATAGTATTTTGTGGAGGGGTTGCCTTAAATCCTGCTGTTAAAATTGCGTTAGAAAACGAATTAAAATTAAAATTATTAGTTCCTAAATATCCCCAATATATAGGTGCGATTGGGGCAGCTCTAATAGCTAAAGAGAGATTGAAAAATGGGAGAGTATAACAATTGAAAACATTTGCATATTTTGATAGTACTCATGAATTTCCAGAAGAAATCATTATCGCATCTCAAATGAATCCTTATAAAATTTTAGGGAAAGCTGATTTTTCAACGGAATTAGCAGATCAATACATTCCACCATTTATTTGTGCTAACGCTAGAAGTTTTTTGAATCAAGCGATAGAAGAATCATCGAATTGGGAGGGAATCGCGATTGCCCACGGTTGTGATGCAACTAATCGACAATTCGATATTTGGGATCAACACGTTAAAACACAATTTCTCTATTATATTCATAACCCCTTGAAAACAGATGGAATTGCTCAACGGTTTTTTATTCGTGAAATTAAGGCGATGATTACAGCATTAGAATCTCATTTCAACATTAAAATTTCTTTAGATCAACTTGAAAATGCAATCCAAGTATCAAATCAGATTAAGATTTTATTGCAAAATCTTTCGAAATTACGATTAACAAAGGATATTTCTAATACTGAATATTTCGATGTGTTAAAATTTACTGTGCAAAATCCAAAAGAAAAAGTAATTCCCTATCTCGAATCTATTTCAATGGATTGGTTATCCCGAAATCCATTCCCAATAAATAAATTCCCAATATTTTTAACAGGATCTGATATTACTCATTCTTTATGGTTTGATTTATTAGAAAAAGTAAATCTTAGAGTCGTAAGAGATGATCTTTCAATAGGAGAACGTTATTATGCAACTTTAATACCTACAGATGAAGATTCGATCTCAAATATTGTTAATTATTATTTGAATATTCCCCGTTCTTCTACAAAGCATCCAATAACTCCCCGTATTAATTATATAATGAATGCATGTAAAACAGAGAAAATTGCTGGAGTAGTTTCCCAAATTATAAAATTTTGTGAGACTTTTGCCTACGATGCTCCATTCTTGAAAATTCAATTAGAAGCTATTCACATGCCGGTTATTCATTTAGAAAGAGAATTTACTGAAAATATCGATCAGCAAATTTCCACACGATTAGAAGCTTTTGTGGAACTTTTAGAACAAAATCAAAATTAAATGTGAAAATGAAAATGAATTCAACAACTTCTTCAAAGCTATCTACTCGAAAATTAGTAAAAACACTCAAAAGCTCCCAAAAAATATCTGAATTAATTAAATGGTATATGTTAAAAGCAAAAATTAACGAATATTTGCCGTGGAAAAAATCAGCGTGGATTACCTCATCACTCCCAGTAGAATTACTCTGGGGATTGAACATTTTTCCTTTACATCCAGAAAATAATGCTTGTATTTCTGGAGCAAGGAAAGTTTCACTAGATTTGATAGAACATGCTGAAAGTCTAGGATATTCTCGCGATGTATGCTCGTACATGAAAACAAATGTGGGGGCTTATGATAAAAAGATAAGCATTAGAATAGGTGGTATAGCTAAACCTGATTTTGTGGTGACGGCAGGTTCTATCTGCGATACTCATGTAAAATGGTTTCAAATTCAAGCTAGGAGAATGGACGTGCCTATTTTTGTTTTTGATGTACCTCATATTGTGAGCGGGACTTCTAAGTCAACAAAAATCCGCTATAAAGAATATTTAATAGAACAAATTTATGATTTCTTTGATTTTGTAGAAGCGACAACTGGGAAAAAATTGAATGAAAAATATGTATTAAAAATATGGGAAAATTCTGCCCGATTATCCGATCTTTGGCAACAAATTTATGAACACCGCAAAAATATTCCTTCTCCTGTTGGATATGCCGATACTTTAGGAGATATTTTTCCTTTAGTTTTATTACCAGGACTTAAAAAAAGTATAAAGTATTTTGAAGATTTATTAAAAGAAGTTGAAGAATATGTTGCTTTAGGAAAAGGAGCATTGCTTAAAGAAGAAGAAAAATTCCGTTTAATGTTTGAAGGAATACCGATGTGGTATCGAATAAAGTTTTTTCATCAACTGATGAATTATGGTGCAATAGTTACTTATGAACCATATACATTTTCTTTTGGAGCTTCTCGACCACATGTCGATAATCTGGAAGATGGTGTAAATGCAATGGCTGAAAGTATGTTACAACAACCATATTTCTACAATCTCTCAGATCGAATTGCATATTTTAAGGATGTTATAAAAAAATATCATATTGATGGAGTGTTATTGCATGAAAATATGAGCTGTCGTCCTTCATGCACAGGCATGTATGATCTCAAACAAAAAATTCAACAAGATTTGGGAATCCCCGTTTTATTATTTACATGTGATATGACTGATCCTCGTGCATATGGAAAAGAACAAATGCAAACTCGTATAGAAAGCTTTATGGAGATCTTAGAACAGAGCAAATCTAAAAGACTTGATTATTAGAGTAATAACTTCTTAGGAAATTAGAGTTAGTTTCTGTTTGAAAATTTTCTATTTTCTGATTTTATCAATATACTGAATTTCAAAATCATTATTGTTTATGACAAAATCACTTTTATTAATTGGAAAATGCTCTAATAATTACCATTTTTGTATAAGGATGTATTTCTCAACTACTGCTTTCATGTGTTTGCTTTTTTATTTCATTTACACTTCTTAAAAAAAATTTGATAATCATTGGATAATTAGATTGATCCATAAATTTCTAATTTGAAAATAACCCTTTTGAAACGGAATTGACTGAATTTTCCAAAGATAAATCTCCTGAAATATTGAAAAGCAGTGATATTATAAAAGTCCCACACCGATTTAAAATAATATTATTGTTGTATACTCATAATAAAATTGGATTTACAATTCTAAGAAAACTTCTTCATTTAACCGCGGGAAATTTAGAACACCATCTTAAAGTTCTCAAAGATAAGAGATGGGTAAAAGAAAGAACTATTTTTTCATTTCGACCATTATTGGTAATTGAAATAACTGAAACAGGGAGAATTAGCTTTCAAACTCAAGCATTAAAACTTAAAAAACTCTTAGATCATATTGAATCCCCAAAATAGAAACTTTTCACCAAAAGTTTTTCTATTTGGTATTCGATAATATATTTGGAAATATTTTTTTATATAGTTTCGTGGTTAATGATGGAAGAAAATATAGAAATTAAAAAAGTTGATCCTCAAGGAAGAATTGTCTTACCACTTGATTGGAGAGAATATGCTTTAAAAGAGACTAATGAAGTGATAATTATTAAAGAAAATGAATATCTAAAAATAATTCCTAAAAAGAAAGGAAATATGTCAGAATTTTTTGATTCACTAGAATTTGGGGAAGATATTATTGAAAAGCTTGAAGATTGGACGGAAGCTAAAGCTGCATTAATTAAAAAGAATATTTTGAGGAAAAATCCATGATCTTTTTAGATACAAACATTTATGTATATGCATTTTTTAAACCAGGAGATAAGAAATTAACTACTAAAATTAAATGGATGAAAAATCAAGCAAAAGAAATAATTAAGAAAATCGATGATGAAGAAATTAAAGTATGTATATCTCTTCTTCAACTTTCTGAATTAGTTAATATATTTAAACAAAAGATGAATTGGACTAAGTTAAAAGGATTTTTATGGAACATCGTTTCAAATAACTCTATTGAAATTGTTGAAATTTCTAAATTATTATATTTTAATGCTATTGATAAAATAACGGAAATGTTCATGGATTCAAATGATATCGCTTCATATTTAATAATAAAAAATAGAAAAATAAATCAAATTTTTACGTTTGATAAACATTTTAGAAAGTTAGAAGATATTGAGTGTTTACCTATCATTCCAGTGAAATTTAACTAAGATTTTCTGTTTGAAAATTTCCTTTTTTTCTTTTCTTTCATTTTCCTTATTTGGCTAATTGCATTGCATTAAAAAAAATTCAAAAAGTATTAGAAGATAATTATTATTATGCAAACAGCAACATCCCAATATCGAAAATTGCAACAACATCTAGATAGACTTCCTGTAGGATTCCCAGTAACAGAATCTGGAGTTGAAATTCGAATTTTGAAGTATTTGTTTACTCCAGAAGAAGCAGAAATTGCAATATTCCTAAATCTTTTACCAGAGACCATAGAAAAAATCAATAAACGAGTAAAAAAAAATAAAAAGAACTTAACAAATTCGGAACTTGAAAAAATTTTAGATGCCCTTAATGATAAAGGGGCTATAAGTCGACATGTAACAAGGGGCGGCACAAAATATTTTAGTATCGCAATGTTGGCAATCGGAATGTTTGAATTTCAAGTTAACCGTATGTCAAAAGAATTTTATAAAGATTTTGTGCAATACCTTGATGAAGGATTCCGTGATGAATTTTTAAGAACTCGAATTCCACAATTAAGAACTATTCCAACTGAAGGAAGTATTACACCAGAACTTCCAATCATGACATATGATAACATTCGTCAAATTATCTCTAATTATAAAGGTCCAATCGGAGTAACTAATTGTGTTTGCAAGCAAGGACAGGATATGCTTGGAAATCCATGTAAACAAACAAAAATGAGAGAAATTTGTTTTATATTTGGCGGT
>JAUWMK010000307.1 GCA_030613185.1 Promethearchaeum sp. | reverse complement strand
AAATATTGTAAAATTATTAATACAATGAAGTATATAAAGCAACTTAAATCCAATCAAACAAAAATAATAAATTCTCTGATGTTCTTTACCATCTCTACGACTCTAAATGAAGATGTTGATATCGAATCTACAAAATTTGTTCATCTTGCGAAAGCTTATCATGATAGATGGGGGATTGAAAATGGGTTTAAAGAAGATAAATCCAAGTTCATTCGATCTGTTCGTTACCGCAAGTCAACTAAACGTCAATGGAATCTGGAAATCGGTATGATGCTTTATAATCATTGGCATGTCTGTCGTATGGCAAAGATGCTTGTAATTAAACGGAAAAAAGTCTGGAATTACGTTCCATGGGAGCCACAAAAATCTTATTTCCGTCGTCGAATCGAGCGGGAGCAAGGAGCTGTACTAAGTGCCGAAGGCTTTCTTCTACAAGTGTTGGAATATGGGCTCAAATTGCAACTTCAAAAGATTTTTGAGGGATAAAAAAAAATTAATAAAGTGGGAAATGAAAAAAAATGAATGACTATAATAAAAAAGCAGCAATGCTTGCAGTTCAGTATGCCGTTAATATCAAACCAGGAGATCTTGTATTAATTCAAGGCTCAGAGGTTGCAAATGATCTCATAAGAGCCGTTTATATTGAAACATTGAAAGCGGGAGGCCACCCTCTCACAATGTCACAAATAAACGGACTTGAAGTAGCGAAATTCAAATACTCCAATGATGAACAGCTTGTATATGTAAATCCCATTATGGAATTTATTGTGACAAAGGTAACCAAAATGATTAATATATTTGCTGACTCAAATCGGCAAAAATTATCATTAATCGACCCTGAAAAGATTAAATTGACCACATCTTCTCCGGAATATTTGGAACTGATAAAAATTTATCAGGAAAGAGTTTATAAAAAGGAACTAGATTGGACAATTGTTCCATACCCATGTGATAGCTTCGCTCAAGATGCTAAAATGGATACGGAATCCTATAAAGAATTTATTTCCAATGCATTAAAACTTGATTCTGAAAATCCCGCCGATGCTTGGAGAGAAATCGAAAAAGAGCAAGATAGGATTGCTAAAATTCTAAATAAGGTTGAAAATATTCATGTACTAGGAGAAGACACCGATCTTACACTATCTGTAAAAGGAAGACCTTGGGAAAACTGCGCCGGGCATAAAAATTTACCTGATGGCGAAATTTTTACAAGTCCAATTGAAAATTCTATTAATGGCAGAATTCGATTTACATACCCTGGAATATTTCAAGGTAAAGAAATAAAAAATATTCTTCTTGAATTCAAAGATGGAAAAGTCATTAAAGGAACTGCGGATGAAGGCCAAGATCTGTTAGATACTATTTTAACCATTGAAAATGCGGATATTATCGGGGAATTTGCTGTTGGAACCAATTATGGAATTCAAAAATTTACTAAAAATATGCTTTTTGATGAGAAAATGGGCGGAACGATGCACATGGCTTTGGGAATGGGATTTCCAGAAACTAAAAGCAAAAATACGGCATGTGTAATTCATTGGGATATTCTAAAAGACATGAAGAGCGAAGATTCAAAGATAATCGCCGATGGAAAAGTAATATATCAAGCCGGAAAATGGCTTATTTAAATTATGAATAGACAGGTTTTACAAAAAAAATTTTTTTATTATTTATCTTAATCAATGAGCATAAAAATTGTTTATATTAAAGATTTTGACCCAATTTTAATATCCAATACCGGAGATCCATTAAATGCATCAAGATTTTTCACATATAAAGTGGTCCCTTCTACCTTGATCAATTCAACCTCAGAAATACCTAATCTTGATGGTCGAAAAGGAGTCCTCGAAGCAAAAACACCAACTTTCTTTCCATCTAAGCCCCTGGGGAAAGTAGAGACAATAGGTCTCTGAATGTGAAAATAAAATACAACCGTAATCCATTTTTCATCTTCAAGTTTAAAGAGAAATGGTTTTTGAGACTTGAATAAATTAATTTTTGATATAGATGATTTAGAATTATTATTAGATTTCCTGTTAAATTCAAAATGCTGCCCCAGATCCGTGTCATTTTCAATAAAACCGATTGGATAAATCTTGTAAGGTTTGCTTTCATTGTACAAACATAAATGGCATATGAGATCATTGTCAATTTTTTCTGTACAACATTGATCAATTTTTTGATTACAGACAGAGCAAGTTGGCATAATTTTCATTGAAAAAAATGTAAGAAATTTCAAAAAATTTTGCTTTTTTATAGAAAATATGTAAATATAAATAGATCTGCTTATATTTGTATATTATGACTCAAAAAACCATTTCCCTCTCAGAAGAGGCATATAGTAAACTTAAAAAAAGCAAAAAAAAAAATGAATCTTTTTCAAAAACAATACTAAGAATTCTTGGAAAACAAGATAATTCTGATATTATGTCATTAGCAGGGGCATTTAATGAAAATTCTGAAGAATGGGAAAAAATTGAGAAAATTCTGTACAAAAATCGAATAGATGAAAGTGATCTCGATACTGAAGAAATTGAGGAATAATTATGCCTATTCTAGATACAGATATTTTAATTAGCTTTCTGAGGAATAAAAAAAAAGCCGTGAATACAATGAATTCACTGATAAAATCGAATATGATACTCACCACAACGATTATCAATGTCGGAGAATTATACACAGGTGCCTACTTATCATCTCAAGTTGCAAAAGATATTAACGCAATTGAGAAATTTTTGGAGAAGTTTGAAATTCTTGAGTATTCTAAAGAAGATTCTCGAGTATTTGGGCAAATTCAAGCAAATTTAATAAAAACAGGAAATAAAATCGGTAAAATGGACACAATAATTGGATCTATCGCCTTGAATCGAAATGAGGTTCTAATCACTCGAAATATTAAGCATTTTAAAAAAATTCCCCTATTGAAAATTAAAAATTGGTATTTATAAAAGAATGAGAATTCAAAAAAAAAATTTATAAATCCATTTCGATGTGGCAAATCTCCCCTGTTTGAAGATGGTTTTTAGAAACAATTGGATCAGAACCACGCGCATACGATATTGCCCCAGTAAGGATCCCTCCAACCGGACAAGCAGTATTTCCTTCAAGATCATAACCACCCACTCGCTTGGGACATATGCGACACTTTTGCACAACAACCTTTAATTTATTATTCTCAACGTTAAGGTCCAGTTCTTCAGCAAGATTGATGACCTTCATTAACTCTCCAATAAGTTTTTCTTCAGAGTCAGATACTTTCACAATTTTTTGATCCAACATTTCTTTCATCAGTTCTCTTCCCATCCATAAAGATAAAGCATCCATGGCATCCTGCGTTTCAGTAACATCATTTAAGATTAAAGCTTTTGTTTTAATTAAGCCCAATCCTAAACCGATAATGGCCTTATTAAGAAAATTTTTCGACATTTCCAATTTTTCAGACCTTGAAGTAAATATTCCCATTGTTTTTTTCTCTTTTTATTGTTCTTTTGGTTTTTCTCATATAAATTTTTTTAATTGTCATTCGAGTTCCTTTTTAAAAATAACACCCTCTTCAACATATTTCTTCAAAAGCTTTTGAATTATATTCATCTCGATCTTTCTATTTAACGCTTTCTCCATCACTTTACACTTTTCCAAGATTAATGATAAACTAATTTCTTTTTCTGTTGCAATCATGTTATGTAATCTTTTTTCGATAATGTTTGGAATTCCCCTATCTCTAAGCTCTTCACACTTAAAACTGCATCCATAGATAATTTTCCGATTTGTGGGTAAATTCACAACTATTTTATCTTGAATTTCTTTCATGTTGTTTTCGATGTTTGATGTGTCATGGACTTGTTCAACATGTCGAACTTCGTAATTTCTATCAACATATACTACCAGCACATGTCCTTCTTGACAACGATGATCACTTGTAAAGGGTAATGGATACTTCTTAGCATTCTTAATAATTTCCGAATTTATTTCAAAAGTAAAACTCTTTTTACAAATCGGGCATAAAGCTCTAATTTTCCGCTCTGACAATTAATTATAACCTCAATTAATGAAGTGGAAATGTGACGCTAAAAGATTGATCTATGTTCTAAAAATATATGGGTATTTACATTTTAGATCATTTTTTCGATTAAAAATGATTAATGATATTTCTTTCGGACTATTTAAACCTTCAATAAATTTCGAACTTGCCCTCCTAAGTGCAAACGCAGTTCGTTTTTAATACGGGTCATCTGTTTCAAGTTTTTTCCTGAACGGAAAATTTGCTTGACGCATCTATTTTGATATTCCATGTTCGCTCGACACCGTTTTGGAAGATCTGGATTTTTTTCATAAAAATCTCGGAATCGAAAAATTGCAGCCGACTTGCGTTTAAAAGTGGAGATGCAAGCGTGCAATTCTGGACCCCAATTTGTTTGGGGTCGTAAATCATTAATAATGTTGTCATGAATCATATTTTGGGGTAGTCGATAAATGGAACCTATTGTAAGGGTTAAATCACGATACGATTCGAGTTCTGGATACATCTGTAATAATTTTGTTAATAGACGGGCTCGCTTTGGATTCAATTTTTCGGGTTGATAAAAAAGAGCCCAACGTTTCTTGTTAAAACGCTTCTTTTCCTGTTGGAGTGGTTTCCGAAAATAAAGATAAAGCGTTTTTAATTTTTTGAATAGTTCTTTCATAGTACGCATATAAGCTTTCTCGGTGATGGCCCGTTTTGGGAGTTTTCTTTCCATATTTGAAGCAAAGCTATATATTTCGATTCTATTATCACTTTTCAGTTTCTTTAGATATTTACGGATCTTTTGAAAAAATAGTTGTTTATCTTTAATAGTCGATAAATTTAACACATTCTGAGTGATTATTTGACAAACCATACTATTGATATGATTTCGTTCACAAGATGGTAGTTTGTGTGGCGATTGCTGTGAAATTTTGGAAATTGGCTCTCTTTTTTGAACATTATTGATAAAATTGCGTAATACTTTAAGCTCTTTGAGTTCTTTCCCAAATCGACGGGTTTGAAAACGAGAGAGGTCTTTCTGAATTGCTCGATTGAGATCTTGCATGACATGAAATGGATCTACTGCCGATTTTTGCGAGCCGTAGATTTCTGATACCGCCGCAAATATATTGGGAGATAAATCATGCACCACGAGTTCAGGATCGATCCCAAGAGCAGATTTGGCATGTAATAAAGCATGTGCCACGGTTTTGTGACTTTCTACTCCCACCAAGTCAGTAAGTAATGTCCGCCCGGAAGCTTGGTGACCGACAAGGATTGCGCAGCTTTTTTTTTACCGATTAGATCTTTACCCTGATTAAACCAAGTTCCATCTACAGTGATTGCACGAAAGTCTCGCACCGCAGTATTAGGATGTTTCTTGAAATACACTTGGAAATATTCCTCAGAATAGTCATTGATCCATTTTTGTACTGCTTTAGGGCTCACATCCACGTTATGCTCTTCTTTCAATTGTGCAGCTATTTCTAGAGCGGAATGAGTGAATCGATGAGCTTGATTCAACGCTTTTTCAATGATATCTAAAGAGTAATGCATTCCTTTTGGATAATGAGGATGTTCTGGAGTGTATCGCATATTGCATTTTGGGTTTAGACATTGGACGGTCTTCATTTCCACTTCCGCAGACACTTTCCAAGCATGACCTCCAAGTTGCGGGACGGTTTTAGTCCATGTATCAACGATTTTATAGTTTTT
>JAUWMK010000018.1 GCA_030613185.1 Promethearchaeum sp. | reverse complement strand
CGCTTCTTCTTGGTAAAGGGTTTCAAGGAACTGATACGGAAGGCTGAGAGAGTGGAATTGAAAGGGACGAAGCTGGATTCAAAAAAAAATAGGATTTAGTCTTTAATGGGGGTCAACGACCCCCAGGCTAAATTTTTATTTCTTTACTTTATCCCTAATTGTCTTACCAATTTGTCTTATACGTCTTATATAATTGCTACAGCATCAATCTCTATGAGCCATTCACGATACATGAGTGGACCTACTTGAATTGCCGACCTGGCAGGGAAATCTTTTTCTATTCCGTTTTCTTTGAAAAAATCAAGAAAAGCTTCATTCATTCCCCCATAGTCCTTAATATCTGTCAAAAAAATAGACATTCTAACAATATCAGAAACTTTTGCATCTGCTTTTTTGAGAATACTTTTGATATTTTCAAGACATTGAGTTGTCTGACCTCTTATGTTGTCTGCCCATCCTCCTTTTATTGGGTCTTTAGGAATTTGACCTGAGACAAAGACAGTGTTACCTGCCTTTACTGCGTCGCTAAAAGGGGCTCTTCCCTTGATTATTATTTTTTCTACCATAAAATCACTTTCTTCTAAATAACATTATTTTGAGTATATTAATATATTTGATCATAATAATTTAGCATTATTTTTATCACGGAAACTTTGATTTTTGATCATTTTTGAAAGAATTAATGACGAAAATGAGAATTTTGAATGAAAATAGTAATTACATAAAAGATCTTTTATGAATTATAATGGATACGTAAGTAAAAACATTTAAAAATATATTTATTGATATATTTACATATATTTCCAGAAATTTTGATCACTTTAAAAAAGAATTATCTTTCAGATGATCAGATATTAACAAATAAAAGGGATAATAATGACTCTAACCATCGATTATGATTTTAGAAAACAAATCCGTAGCTATAATGCCTCTTTGGATTATTGCTTTCAATGCTCCACATGCACAGGAATTTGTCCTGTGGCTCAACTCACCAATGGAGACTTCAATCCACGTAAACTCATTGAAGCTTCGCTCCTTGGCTTGAAAGATATGTTGATCGAAGAACCAAAAGTTTGGTATTGCCTAACTTGCCAGAAATGTGTCGAGCTTTGTCCCCAAAAAGTCGAATTAACCGAGATTTTCGATGTTATAAAAAATTATTGTGTGAAAGAGGGGAAAATTCCAGAAGCTTTCAATTCTCAAGCTATTAGCGTTTTGGAAACAGGAGTTGCACTGCCATTTTCCGATCCGATAATGAAAAGGAGAAGACAACTGGGCCTTGAAGATTATAAAACTGTAGATCCCAAAGAGATAAAAACTTTATTGAAAAGTATCGGTTTCGATAAGTTACTCCGTTTCGATACTCCAACTACGGATAAAAAAGAGGGTGGAAAATAATTAGCGGTAAAGCAAAAAGCAAATCTGATAATGGGCTACACCATAAATTATTTTTAGGTTGTGTAATTCCTGCCCGATTGCCATTTATTGAGAGTTCAGCAAAAAAAGTATTTGAAAAATTAGATATAAAAATGACAAATATGGAGAATGCTTCCTGCTGTCCAGATCCGACAGGATTTCCAGCAGTAGATCAAACAGCTTGGTTAACTTTAGGGGCTCGAAATTTAAGTTTGGTTGAAAATAAAAAGGATGATATCATTAGTCTATGCTCTGGTTGTGTTGAAACATTAAAAATGGTTAATCATACTTTAGGTGAAGATCCTGCAAAAATGGAGGAAGTTAACAACAATCTAGCAAAAATAGATAAAAAATTGAATGGTAAAGTTGTTGTTAAACATGCAGGTCAGTTACTTTATGAGAATCTTGATGTTCTTAAATCCAAAATCGTTAAATCTCTAAAAGGATTAAAAGTTGCGGTTCACTATGGCTGTCATTTTTTAAGCCCTTCAGAAATTATTCAATGGGATAATCCTTTTGAACCTACAACAGTTGATGAGATTGTAAGGGCTTTAGGGGCTGAAAGTCTCGATTACGATTCAAGATTGCAGTGTTGTGGTAATCCTCTTTTAAAAACAGATAAGGATCTTGCTTACGATCTTTTATATAAAAAACTATCTGATATGAAAAATGCAGGAATAAATTGCATAACGGTAGTCTGCCCTTCTTGTTTTTTACAATTTGATTATCAACAAAGAGCAGTAAATAAAAAATATGGTACAGAATTTAAGTTTCCTGTATTATATTTAACAGAATTAGTGGCTTTGGCATTAGGATTCAATGATAAAGAATTAGGTCTTAAATTTCATGGAATTAAACCTAAAAAAATGCTGCAAGAGCTCAATATAATTTCGAACGAATAAAAAATTGAGAAAGGAGGGTTAATACATTGAATCAAAATGCTAAAAAAGTGATGGTTATAGGTGGTGGGATTGCTGGAATCCAATCATCTCTAGATTTAGGAGATATGGGGTACAAAGTAGCTCTAATTGAACAAGAACCTTGTATTGGGGGGCGGATGGCTCAATTGGATAAAACCCTTCCAACAAACGACTGTTCTATCTGTATTTTAGCTCCCAAACTCTCAGATTGTTTTCGGCATCCTAATATTAAGATACATAGTTTAACTCAAGTTCAAAAAATATCAAAAAAAGAGCAAGGTTTTACTGTAACCCTACTGAGAAAAGCGCGTTTTGTAAATGAAGATTTATGTATCAATTGTGGTTTGTGTGTTGAGAAATGTCCATCAAAAGTCCTGGATACATTTGAAATGAAAATGAATAAACGTAAAGCAATTTATCTCTATTATCTTCAAGGTGTTCCAGCAATTATGGCTATTGATAAGGAAAAATGCTTGTATCTAAAAAATAAAAATAAAGAAAAAAGAGTTTGTGGTTTTTGCGAGGATGTATGTCAACATAATGCTATTGATTTTACTCAGACAGATACAAACTATACTCTCGAATCTGATGCAATAATATTGGCAGTTGGTTCAAATCAATATGATCCTACCCCTCTATACGCTTATGGTTATAAGAAATATAAAAATGTTATAACAGGTTTAGAATATGAAAGAATGATTAGTGCTTCGGGACCAACTGAGGGGCACATAACAAGATTATCAGATAAAAAACATCCAAAAACAATAGCTTTTGTTCAATGTGTGGGTTCCAGAGATGTAAATACGAATCCATATTGTTCGTCAATTTGCTGTACCTATTCAACTAAACATGCAATTCTTTCAAGAGAACACGATGAGGAAATTCAATCTTCAATATTTTATATAGATCTCCGTGCTGGTGGAAAAGGTTTTCAAAAATATATTGAACGAGCGAAGAATGAATATGGCGTGAAATATATTAGGGGTAAGATCGCTGAGATTAAAATTGATGAGAATGAAAATCCGATATTATTTTATGAAGATTTAGATACTTTTGATGTCAAATCTAAAAAGGTAGAGTTTGTAATTTTAGCGTGTGCTATGATCCCAACCAAAAATTCGGATAAATTGGCAAAAGTATTAGGAATTGAGTTGGACGAATTTAATTTCGTAAAAAGTTCAATTGATTCTCCAGTAAATACTAATGTTCCAGGGATATTCGCTTGTGGTGCCTGCCTTGGTCCGCAAGACATTCCGCATTCAGTAATTAATGCTTCGGGAGCAGCAGCTAAAGCCTCTGAATACATTTCAAGGACAAAAAGGTGAAAGTTATGGATGAAATTAGAATAGGGGTTTTCGTTTGCCATTGTGGTACTAACATCGCTGGTTTTGTAGATATAGCCTCAGTAGAAGAATATGTAAAGACATTACCTCATGTAGTTTTCACACAAAGGAATTTATATACATGTTCTGAAACAGGATTGCTCGCAATAAAAAACGGTATTGAAGAGAATAAATTAAATAGAGTGATCGTTGCCGCATGCACACCAAGGACACATGAACCTTTATTTAGAGGAATTTGCAGTGAAATGGGATTAAATCCATACTTTTTTGAATTTGTTAACATACGAGAACAATGTTCTTGGGTTCATCAGAAAGATAGAGAAAAAGCTACCTTGAAAGCTCGAGATTTAATTCGCATGGGTGTTGCAAGAGCTGCTTTATTAGAACCACTAGAAAAATTTCAAATTGATGTTAAACCTTCCACTTTAATAATAGGAGGGGGAATCAGCGGGATGACTGCAGCAAGTAATCTAGCAAACCAAGGATTTGAAGCGATAATAGTTGAAAAAGATATTGAATTGGGGGGTCAACTAAGACATCACCATAAGTTATATCCAGGTAATATGGATTCACAAGAAATCTTATCAATTATAGAAGAAATTCTAAAAAATCCAAAGATTATAGTTCATACTTCTTCTAAAATTAAAGATATTGATGGTTATATTGGAAATTTTGATATTACTATTTTAAAGGATGAAGAAGAAATTAAATTCGGTGTTGGAACAATCATTGTTGCTACCGGAACTGATTTATTAAAACCTAAAGGGCTCTATAATTATGATGGAAAAAAAGTAATCACTCAAAAGGAATTAGAATTATTATTTAAGAAAGATCAGTTTAATTTTAAGAATATTGTTATGATTCAGTGTGTTGGGTCAAGAAATAAAGAGAGACCTTATTGTTCGAGTATTTGTTGTATGACAGCCATGAAAAATGCCCGATATATTAAAGAAAAAAACCCCGATGCAGAAATTATCATTTTAAATAGAGATATTTATACTTCAGGAACATACCAAGAAACATATTATCGCGATGCAAGAAAAATGGGAATTATTTTTTCGCGATATAATGAATCTAAACTTCCGAAAGTATCAGAAGAAAGTGTAATTTATTTTAATGAATCTATGAAAGAAGAGATTGAAATCAAATATGATTTGGTTGTTTTATCAACACCTTTGATATCTTATGGAGAATCAAAAGAACTTTCTAAGATGTTAAAAGTTCCTATAGATGAATTCGGATTTTTCTTGGAAGCTCATGTCAAACTGAGACCTGTAGATTTTTCTAATGATGGTATTTTTGTATGTGGGACTTGTAAATGGCCTGCAAATGTTCCAGAATCTATTTCACAAGGATATGCTGCTGCTTCAAGAGTAACTAGGATAATTTCAAAGGATTCATTCACAGTTGAAGGTGCTACTGCTTGGATAGATCAAGATAAATGTGTTACTTGTGAAATCTGTCTTAAAAAGTGCGCGTATAAGGCAATTACAAGAGATGAAGAAGAACGTGTAATTGTTAGAACTGTTCTTTGCAAAGGTTGTGGTGTCTGCGCGACAACATGCCCTCAACACGCGATTGAAATTAGGCATTATACTGATAATCAAGTAGAATCCCAAATAACAGCTTTACTGGAGGGTGATTTGGTTGAATGAATTAATTACTGAACCAAAAAGTGAATCAGATAACGAATTTGAGCCTAAAATTTTGGGTTTCTTGTGCAATTGGTGTTCGTATGCAGGAGCGGATTTAGCAGGGGTTAGTCGTAATCAATATCCGCCGAATATTAGAGTTATTAGATTAATGTGTAGCGGTAGAGTAGATCCTGTATTTGTAATGGATGCTTTGATAAAGGGTGTTGATGGAATATTAATTCTGGGATGTCATTTGGGTGATTGTCATTATGGTGAGGGAAATTATGAAGCACAAGTCAATTACGAGATGTTAAATAACCTTCTTAAATATGTAAAAATGGATAATCGAGTTGATTTGGGCTGGGTATCTGCGGCTGAAGGTACATATTTCGCGAAAATTGTTACAGATTTTACAAATAAAATTCGATCTCTAGGCCCATCGCCGCTTTCATCGAAATCTAATCCTTCAAAAGAATTGCTATTGAACATGAAAGCTATAAAACAAGTTGTTTATGATCCCAGAACTAGAAAGTTAGTGGGTAGGGAAAGATTCATTACTTTACATGGAAATGTATATGATGAAAAGATTGATGAAGATGAATTCGCGCTTCTTTTAAGAGATAGTTTGGAAGCTGAATATATTAGAAATCAAATCTATTTCTATCTAAAAGAATCTCCAAGCTCTGTTAAGGATATGTCTGAGAAAATTGGAATTGATACAAAAACTATTTTTGAACATTTTTTGGTTTTACGACAGAGAACGCTTATTGATCTTTCAGAAATTAAAGGTTATAGTCCTGTATACAAGGTAATAAAATAAAGTGAGAATATATGGAAAAGATTGGTGCTGTTTTAATCATTGGTGGTGGAATCGCGGGAATTCAATCAGCTTTAGATCTAGCTGAATCGGGTTTTAAAGTACATCTTGTTGAAAAAACTACTGGGATAGGGGGAGTTATGGCACAGTTGGATAAAACATTTCCAACTAATGATTGTTCCATGTGTATTCTATCTCCGAAGCTTGTCGAAGCCGGCAGACATCCTAATATTGAACTAACGATCAACGCGAAAATTCTTAAGGTTGATGGAGAAGCGGGGAATTTCAATGTAAACATATTAAAAAAAGCGCTATTCATAAATAGCGAAAAATGTACAGGATGCGGAGTCTGCGCGCAAGAATGTCCAGTAGAAAGTATCGATCTCTACAATGAAAAAATGGTTATTAATAAAGCAACTTATGTTAAATATCCTCAATCTGTTCCTCTTGTCTTTTCAATTGATCGAGATAAATGTATCGGTTGTGGAATTTGCGAAAGTGTTTGTAAAGCTCATGCTGTTGAATATTTCCAAAAGGATGAGAAGGCAAATTTAAATGTGGGTGCGGTTATTTTAGCTCCAGGTTTTGATGAATTTGATCCCACTCCTTTACAGGTTTATGGTTATGGCAAATATCCGAATGTAGTGTCAAGTATTGAGTTTGAAAGAATTCTTTGTGCAAGTGGACCGTATTCAGGCATGGTTTTAAGACCATCTGATGGTGATATTCCAGAAAAAATTGCTTTTCTTCAATGCGTTGGTTCACGAGATATTCATCATGCTAAGCAGTATTGTTCTTCAGTTTGCTGTATGTATACTACTAAAGAAGCAGTAATTGCTAAAGAACATCAACATCAAGTAAATCCGACCATTTTTACTATGGATATTAGGGCATATGGAAAAGATTTTGATAAATATATCATCAGAGCTCAAGAAGAATATGGGATAAAATATGTTCGTAGTAGGATCGCATCCATTGATGAGGATCCGAAAACCCACAACTTGATTTTAACTTATGAATCTGAAGACGGTAAGATAATAACCGAAGATTATAACTTGGTTGTTTTAAGTGTTGGTTTAAACCCTCCTAATGATGCAATTGATCTTTCAAATAAATTTGGATTTGAGTTAAATAAATTTGGATTTTGTAAAACTCTTCCTTTTTCTCTTGAAGAAACAACAAAATCTGGAATTTATGTTTGCGGAGCATTTGCAGAACCAAAAGATATTCCTGATAGCGTTATTCAAGCTAGTGCAGTTTCGGCTAATGTTAATTCATTATTATTTCCCGTTAGAAATACCTTAATAACGGAAAAAGAATATCCAGAAGAGATTGATGTTTCAGGAGATCCTCCGCGAATTGGTGTTTTTATTTGTCATTGTGGGATTAACATTGCTGGAGTTGTTGATGTTAAAAAAGTAGAAGAATATGCAGCAAAACTTCCAAATGTAGTATATGTTGATCGAAATTTATATACTTGTTCTGCTGACACTCAAACTCAATTAAAAGAGAAAATAATCGAACAAAAATTAAACCGAGTTGTGATTGCTTCTTGCACACCTCGGACTCATGAACCTTTATTTCAAAATACCTTGCGGGAAGCGGGTTTAAATCCATATTTATTTCAAATGACAAATATTCGAGATCAATGTTCATGGGTTCATATACAAGATCCTGAAGCTGCAACAGATAAGGCTATAGATCTTGTCCACATGGCAATAACCAGAGTAAGAAATCATAAATCACTCAAGGAATTATCTTTGAATATTACTCCTCAAGCATTAATTATTGGAGGGGGTGTTGCTGGATTAACTGCTGCTCTTAATTTATCACAACAAGGGTTCAAAACTTATCTAATTGAAAAAGAACCAGAACTAGGTGGATTTTCTAAAAATATCCACACAACACTCGAAGGAGAAAACATTCAAAGTTATTTAAAATCACTAATATCATCTGTTGAAAAAGAAAAAAACATTCAAATATTCACAAATTCCGAACTTGAAAATATTTCAGGATATTTAGGTAATTTTAAGTCAAATATTTTGAATACAAAATCAAAAGAAGAGACAGAAATAGAACATGGTATAATTATTGTTGCAACTGGGGCCAAAGAATATTCACCTGAAGAATTTTATTATAAGAAAGATGAGCGCGTTCTAACTCAAATTGAACTTGAAAATATCTTAGAAACTTCAGAAGAAATCAAAAAGAAGAAAGCGGTTATAATGATCCAATGTGTTGGTTCTAGAAATGATAAACATCCTTATTGTAGCAGAGTTTGTTGTTCAGAAGCAATTAAAAATGCAATCAAAATAAAAAAGCAATCATCATCTACTGAAGTCATTATCCTTTACCGAGACATTCGTACTTATGGATTTAAAGAAGAATATTATAGAGAAGCTAGAAAAAAAGGTGTAATATTTATAAGATTTGATGAAAATACCCCAATTGAAGTTATTAAAGAAAATGAATCATTAAATATCGTCTTTAAAAAACCAGATGGAAATTTACTTAAGGCTGCTGCAGATCTGATAATTTTAAGCACTGGTATGGAAGCTCCTAGGAATATAGACTCTATATCACAAATGTTAAAAGTTCCACTTAATGCAGATCGATTTTTCCTTGAGGCTCATGTTAAATTACGACCTGTAGACTTTGCAACTGAAGGAATATTTTTATGCGGTACTGCAAGGGGTCCAGCCAATATAGAAGAAAGTGTGTCTCAAGCAAAAGCAGCATCAGCACGAGCCGTAACAATATTGTCAAAAGAAATAATGACGGCCGGAGCAGTTACTTCATTTGTTGATGAAAACGCATGCACGGGTTGTAATATTTGCATTAGGGTATGCCCATATAATGCTATTGAAAAAGATGAGATGGGTGTTGCAAATGTTATTGAAGCATTATGTAAAGGTTGCGGAGTATGTGCAGCTAGTTGCCCTGAAAAGGCAATTTTAGTTCGTAATTTCACGAAAGATCAAATTCTTTCAGAAATCTATGCATTAGGAGGTAATTTAGATGGATTTTAAGCCTAAAATTATTGGTTTCTTATGTAATTGGTGTAGTTATGCAGGGGCAGATCTGGCAGGCGTGTCACGAATCCAATATCCTCCAAATATTCGGATCATCAGATTAATGTGCAGTGGACGTGTGGAACCTTATTTTATCTTTGAAGCGTTGAAGAGCGGGATTGATGGTGTCATTATAATGGGTTGTCATCCAGGAGAATGCCATTATATGACAGGTAATTACGAAGCTGAAATGAAATATCAATTGCTGAAATCTCTTCTAACTTATGTCGATTTGGATAATCGAATTAGTCTGGAATGGGTTTCTGCTTCTGAAGGTATCAGATTTGCTGAAGTTGTAACTAATTTTACAAATTCCATTCAAAAGCTTGGACCTTCCCCCCTTAAAAAAATAGATAAAGATTCAGAATTACTTTTTAATTTGAACGCACTTCAAATTGCTGCTAATGATTATCGGTTACGGGCATTGATTGGTCGGAAAAGGAAAATTCTTGATGAAGGAAATGTATATAATAAGAAATACCCAAAGGAGAAATTTGAAGATCTTCAAGAAACTGCAATATATGATGAGTATCAGAAGAATCGTATTATTTTATACTTAAAAAAGGAAAATCTTTCAGTTAAGGATTTATCAGAGAGATTAAGTATAGCTCCTAATAAAATTTTAGAATATATTGTAGATTTACGAGGAGAAGGTTTGATTGATTTAAAAGACATTCAAGAATTGACACCGTATTACACTGCAAAACAGGAGGCCTAAACATGGAAAAAATTGGTGCAGTTTTAACAATTGGAGGCGGAATTGCAGGTATTCAATCAGCTCTAGATTTAGCTGAATCTGGATTTAAGGTGTATCTTATTGAAAAAACTACTGGAATTGGTGGAGTTATGGCTCAGTTGGATAAAACTTTTCCAACAAATGATTGTTCTATGTGTATTCTGTCTCCGAAGCTTGTTGAAGCCGGTAGACATCAAAACATCGAATTGCTTATCAACGCAAAAATTCTAAAAGTAGAGGGGAGGGCAGGAAATTTCAAAGTAAAAATATTAAAAAAAGCCCTATTCATAAATAGTGAAAAATGCACAGGTTGCGGAGTGTGTGCGGAGAAATGCCCAGTTAACAGTATAGATTTTTATAATGAAAAATTATCGAGAGGTAAAGCCACCTTTGTAAAATATCCTCAATCAGTACCACTAGTTTTCTCTATAAATCAAGATAATTGTATAGGTTGTGGTGTTTGTGAAGGAGTATGCAAAGCTAATGCTGTTGAATATTCCCAAAAGGATGAAGAAGTAGAATTAAATGTTGGTGCAGTTATTCTTGCTCCAGGTTTTGATGAATTTGATCCCGCACCTTTAAAAGTTTACGGTTATGGGAAATATAGAAATGTTGTATCAAGTATTGAGTTTGAAAGAATTCTAAGTGCAAGTGGTCCGTATTCTGGAATGGTCTTAAGACCCTCGGATGGAGATATCCCTGAAAAAGTAGCTTTTCTTCAATGCATTGGTTCACGAGATATTCATCATTCTAAACCGTATTGTTCTTCAGTTTGTTGCATGTATACTGCAAAAGAAGCAGTAATTGCTAAAGAACATCAAAAACAAGTCAATCCAACCATTTTTTCCATGGATATTAGGGCATATGGAAAAGATTTTGATAAATATATAATTAGAGCTCAAGATGAATATGGAATAAGATATATTCGGAGTCGTATCTCATTAATAGAAGAAAATCCTAAGACCAACAACCTTATTTTAAAATATGAAGCGGAAGATGGATCTTTGATCACTGAAGAATATAACATGGTAGTGTTAAGTGTAGGATTAAACCCTCCAGATGACGCAATTGAGCTTAGCAAGACTTTTGGTTTTGAACTAAATGAATTTAATTTTTGTAAAACCAGCACTTTTGAACCGAGTAAAACATCCAAACCGGGTATTTTTGTTTGTGGTGCATTTGCAGCCCCAAAAGATATTCCTGAAAGTGTTATTCAAGCTAGTGCAAGTGCTGCACATGCAAACATTCTATTACATTCCGCGCGAAATTCTTTGGTAACTAAAAAAGAATACCCTACGGAAATCGATGTTGCAGGGAAACCTCCAAGAATCGGAATTTTTGTTTGTCACTGCGGTATTAACATTGGTGGTGTCGTTGACGTTCCGGGAGTCGTTGATTATGCTGAAACTTTAGAGAATGTCGAATATGCAGAAAGAAATCTCTATACATGCTCAGCAGACACACAAATAAAAATTGTTGAAACCATAAAAGAGCATAATTTAAACCGTGTTATAGTTGCTTCATGCACTCCTCGAACCCATGAACCCTTATTCCAAGAAACAATACGGGAAGCTGGATTAAACCCATATCTATTTGAAATGTCTAACATTCGGGATCAATGCAGTTGGGTACATATGCATGAACCGGTCGCAGCAACTGAAAAATCAAAAGATTTGGTAAGAATGGCAGTGAGTAAAGCAAATAAAATAGAACCTTTACAGAGAACCATTTTAGATATGAATCATAATGTTTTGGTTATCGGTGGTGGAATTTCGGGACTAACTGCTTCTGTAGGTTTTGCAGAACAAGGTTTTATGACTTATTTGGTTGAAAAAACTGCAGAATTAGGTGGATTTGCCAAAAATATTCATGCATCAATCGAAGGAAGTAATGTTAAAGAATTTTTATCAAATCTTATTGAAAAAGCGAATAATAATGAAAACCTTAAGATCTTTTTAGAAGCCGAAATTGATACAATCGAAGGATATGTAGGAAATTTTAAGACTAAATTGAAATCTAAAGGTAATAAAGAAAACAAAAATAATACCTTTGAACACGGAATTATTATTGTGGCCACCGGTGGAGAAGAATATAAACCTACAGAGTATTTATATTCCAAGGATCCAAGAGTTGTTACACAAATTGATTTTGAAAAAATGCTTTTCGAGAGTGAAATCAATAAAAAGGTCAATAAAATTGTAATGATCCAATGTATAGGCTCAAGAAATGATAAAAATCCTTATTGTAGCAGGGTTTGTTGTGCTGAAGCAATTAAAAACTCGATAAAATTAAAAGATCTTCACCCTGAAAAAGAAATTATTGTTTTATATAGGGACATTCGAACATACGGTCTCAAAGAGCAATATTATAGGGAGGCTAGAAGTAAGGGTGTCATATTTATTAGATTTGATGAAAAATTACCTCCCGAACTAATTAAAGAAGAAGAAAATCTAATCATTCATGTAGATTCACCAAACATTGGAAAATTAGATTTGGATCTGGATCTTTTGGTATTAAGTGTAGGGATTCACCCTCCATATGAATCTAATGAAATTCTAGCTCCTATGTTAAAAATTCCGTTAAATGATGACAAATTCTTCTTAGAAGCTCACGTAAAATTAAGACCGGTTGATTTTGCAACTGAGGGAATTTTTGTATGTGGACTCGCGCACTCACCTAGATCAATTGATGAATCGATCATGCAAGCTAATGCTGCGGTTTCAAGAGCTTCAACATATCTTAGCAAAGATGAAATCGAAACTGAAGGGATAGTTGCCACAGTCGACATTTCCAAATGTAGTGGTTGTGGTTTATGTATCGAGACTTGCGCTTATAACGCGATTACAATGGATGAAGAAAAAATGGTTGTAATAATTAATTCTGCACTTTGTAAAGGTTGTGGTGCTTGCTCTTCAAGTTGCAGGGGCTCAGCAATCGATTTGCTTGGATTTACAAATGAAGAAATATATTTAGTCATTAACGAGGTTAAATGAAGGTGAAAGCACAATGGTAGACACGAAAAAAACTGAAGAAGTACAAGTAATAATCCCTGCAAACGAAATTGATAAAGTAAGTGATGAAAAATGGGAACCTAAAATTATTGCGTTTCTATGTAATTGGTGTTCATATGCTGGAGCCGATCTTGCTGGTGTTAGCAGAATTCAATACCCTCCAAATGTCCGAGTTGTAAGAGTTCCATGCTCGGGAAGGATAAACCCTTTATTTATCTTAAAAAGTTTGCAAGTTGGTTGGGATGCTGTGTTAGTGTCTGGCTGTCATCCAGGAGATTGTCATTATATCTCTGGTAATTATTATGCTCGAAGAAAATTTTCTGTGTTGGATGATTTATTAGAGTTTATAGGAATTGATAAAGGACGAATAAATTTTTCATGGGTTTCTGCAGCAGAGGGTGAGGCTTTCGCGAAAGTTATAAGGAAGATCACAAAAAAAACGCGTCAATTGGGACCAAATACTATATTTAAAGAAGATCAGTGATGAAAACATGGAAGAAATTAGAAAATCACTTAATGTTATTGTGAAATCATTAATATCGGAAAAAAAAGTTGAATATGTATTAGGCTTTGAAGAAGGAACTCTTCCATTAAAACCTGTACCGTTATATATTGAGAAAGAAGAAGATATTGATAGGTTAATTTGGAATGAGTACTGTAATCTGAATTTGGTTAAATTTTTACTTGAAGAACCTCATGGGAAAAAGATAGGTATAATATTAAAGAACTGTGAGATTCGTTCTTTAATTGTATTAATTAATGAAAAACAAATAAATCGGGAAGATATTGTCATAATTGGGGTTCCATGTAGTTATGGTATAATCGATATTAATAAAGTTTCTAAATTGCTTGATGGTAAAGAATTTACTGAGTTCAAGAAGAATGGAAATGATTATACCTTTAAAGGTGTTGGTTTTAAAAAAATTATTAAACTTCAAGATATTCTCTCAGATTCATGCGCTTATTGTAAAGATAAAAACCCTGTAGAATACGATTACTTGGTTGAAACCCCTAACGAATTTAAAAAAATTAAAGATGAAGATTTCGATGAATATTTTGATGTAATCGAATTTGAGAAAAAAACACCGAAAGAGCGATGGGCGTACTTTAAAAAAGAGTTAGAAAAATGTACCCTGTGTATGGCTTGCAGGAATGCTTGTCCACTGTGCTATTGTAAACTATGTTTTATTGATTCTAATCAACCACAATGGTTTGATAAAACCGATGATCTTTCAGAAAAAATGCTTTTTCATATGACACGGGCTATTCATTTAGCGGGAAGATGCACAGGTTGTGAAGCATGTACGAGAGCATGCCCAGAGGGAATAGATATACATTTATTATACAAAAAATTGAGGAAGATGACAAAAGATAGATGGAAAGTCGATAAAATTGAATTAGGTGAACCTTCTGTACTAGGATCCTACAAAATAGATGATCCTCAAGAATTTATGGTTAAGGAAGATTAGATGGGGGAATTGAATTGGTAAAAAAAAGAAAAAAAAAGAAAGAAAAGCAAGAGAACCAAAATAATCAGAAAAATCAGGATAATCCGAAAGATCAACAATATTCAATTGAGAAAATTATTCCAAAAGATAAATTTGATTCTTTGATCAAGGGATTATACAAAGATTTTAAGTTAATTGTTCCAAAAGAAGCTGAAAATGAAATAGAGTTTGATTATCTTGACCCAGAAAATGAAAAATATCAATTCCCTGAATATCAAAATTTAAGAGTTTCTCCCAAAAAATTTCTCTTTCCCCAAAAAGAAGTATTATATTCATTTGAAAAAGAAGGTACTGGAATAAAAATTAAAGAAAAAGAAGAAAAAATCGATGATCAAATAATTTTTGGTATTAGAAGTTGTGATGCGCGCAGTTACAAAATCCTAGATACGTTCTTCTCATCTGGAAAATATAGTGATCCTTATTATTTTAGTAAAAGAAATAAAACTCTACTAATAGGCTTAGCTTGCAACGATCCTATGAGTACATGTTTTTGCACATCAGTTGGAGGGGCTCCCTTTTCATCTGAAGGATTAGACGCGATTTTATATGATCTGGGAGATAATTACATCTTTAAAATAATATCAGAAAAAGGAATCATATTTGAGAAATATGTAAAAGAGTATCCAGATGTAAACAAGGTCGATCTTAAAAAGAAAGAAGAATTGGCAACATCAGCGCGAGGTAAAATTCAATTTGAAATTAATTTGGATAACATTGAGAAGGATCTCGACAGCTTGTTCGAAAGTGATATTTGGACGAAGGTCGCTCGAAGGTGTCTGAGTTGCGGTGCTTGCAGTTATGTTTGTCCTACTTGCCATTGTTTTGATGTACAAGATAAATCTGATAAAAGTGGAGGGAAGCGGGTCCGAATTTGGGATAATTGCCAATCTTCAATTTTTACCCTTGAAGCCTCGGGACATAATCCTCGAAATTCAGGAAAGGAAAGGACACGACAGCGAATTTATCATAAATTTAATTATTATCTAAAAAATTATAAAATCCTTGGGTGTGTAGGTTGTGGAAGATGCATCAAAGTGTGCCCTACGAACAGGGATCTTCGTGAATCACTCAAGATTGTAGTTGAAACTGCAGAAAAAGCTTAAGTTGGTTAAAAAATATGAATCACAAACATGAACTTGATAATCCCTACATCCCTTCTTTGGTTACTATAGAAGAGATCAATCCAGAAAACGAGGTTAACGATTTAAAAACCTTTAAATTAATTTTTAATGAAACTGTTGATAAAGAGAAATTCTTTGAAAAATTTAAACCTGGCCAATTTGCAGAGATTACAGAATTTGGGATAGGAGAATCACCTATCGGAATTGCAAGTTCACCTACAGAAGAGGATTATCTGCTATTTACAATTAAAAAAACAGGAAAGGTTACAAATCGTCTTCATGATTCAAAAAAGGGAAAAATGGTTGGGATTCGAGGACCTTTTGGAAATGGTTGGCCCCTTAAAGAAGCAGAAGGAAAAAATTTAGTAATTATAGGTGGGGGTTTTGCCTTTACAACTTTACGTTCTTTAATTGTCTATCTTATACATAGGAATAATCGAGAAAAATTTGGAGATATAACAATTGTCTACGGATGCCGTAATCCAGGAGAATTCTGTTATAAAAAAGATTTGGAAGAGTGGGGAAAAAGGGATGATATAAATCTCAATTTAACCATTGATCGCGAACATCCTGATTGGAAAAAGTTGGTAGGGTTTGTTCCAACAATTACTAAAGAAGTCGCTCCTAGTCCGAAAAATGCTATGGCGTTTGTATGTGGGCCACCAATCATGATTAAATATACTTCTCCAGTTCTTCAAGAATTAGGGTTTAAGGATGAACAAATATTTCTATCACTGGAAATGAGGATGAAATGCGGAATTGGAAAATGCGGAAGGTGCAATGTAGGAAGTAAATTTGTATGTATTGATGGTCCTGTTTTTTCACAGGCTGAGTTAAAAGTTCTACTTAGAGATTAGTAATGTTTATTTTTTCTTTTTTCTTTAGGTCCGGCCTTAGGTTTCACCAAAAGAAAGAATTCTCTTAAAATTTTCTTCGAACCAGCATCAAAAATGGATTTAAATTTACCTCTATGCAACTCAAATGAAGGATTTTCAATTTCAAGATTCTTCTCAACTAGTCGATCGATACTTAATAATTGAATTGTTTTAAAACCAACTTTTTCTGCCATACTGGTGATTGGTAGGTTTACTTTTCTATTTTCACTGGTTTTTATTATAGGGGAGACAAAAGCCAACCTTTTTCCAGGTTTAAGCAATAGATATGCCTGCTTTAAAAATTTATAATAAATTGGGATGACTTCACGATTAAAGAAATCTTCAATTTTTTCTCTTGTTGGTAAATCTTTCGAAATTGGGATAAGAATAGGTTCGCTAACTATACCATCAAAGAAATTGGGAGGAAAATGCTTTTGAACATCCGCGATATCGGATTGAAAAATATTCTCGTTTAAAACCTTCTGTGGAATTGGTTCTTCAAGAAGTTGAGAAGTAAATTCAATGTTTTTGCGAGTTCCTTTTATGCAGTTATTATCTATGTCCGAACCATATACAGTATATCCTAACATATGTCCAAACTGAATAATTGTTCCTGATCCACAAAAAGGATCATAAATTTTTTTATTTCTAACCGATGGTGCAAGATTTAAAAAAGATATAAGTGTTTTTGCGAATTTTGGTGGGACTGTGAATTTAAAATCCTTAAAGGGGCGTTCCTCGTCCATTTCCTTTTGAAAATTAGAGTCTGTTACCGTAATTGTCTTTCCAAAATACATTCCTTCTGTTGTCATGCAATAAAGCAGTTCGACTCTATTGGGTTCATAAAGCCGATATGTAAAGAAATGATGTGGAAAAATTGGATTCAATTTTCCACTTTCAATATTTTTTTGAGGATACCTATAATATATTGCTTGTTTTGCCCCTTTTTCTTTAAGATAAGTGTTAAAAAACTTATTTACATAATGAAGGAAATAGGAAACTAAACTTTGTTTGTAATATGGGTCATTAAACGCTGTCGGGTAAATGGAATTTGCAATAAAAAACTTCGTATTCTTAATTATGGGAAAAAGTTCGTAAACAATATCTTTTAAAGTATTATCGACATAGCGTCTTCCAGAAAAGACTTTAGCTCGATTATTCTCAATATCGACAGGAAAGGCATCAGTAAAAGTCTCAAGATCAATAAAATCAATCATTTCGCCAATTTTTTGCACTGAACCTAGAAAAACCATTAAATTGCCAATTTGTTTGATAGACATCTTTTCGTTTTCAAATTCAACTATGGCGACGTTTGAGGAATAATCTGTTATTCTCCCTGCATAATCTCGCAGTTGTAAATAAGAATCGATTTCTGCTAGGGCTAATCGCCAATTTTTTCCCAATACAAATAGAAATTTTCGCATTTTATTTCCAAAAATAACAAAGAATCAAATAATTAGAATTTTCGGGTTTATCTGCAGTTTAAAAGATATTTAAAAAAAATAAAAAAAAAATCTGTATTATTCCTCACCAACAAATGTACCGATGAATCCTAAAATGCCACCTAGCGTAGTTATCATCCAACCGTAGCCAACATGGATCGTTGGTGATACCCAGAAGGTGCTAAAATCGCTGAAGTTGCTAGTGATTCCAAAGAGAAATAATCCAACGCCGATTAAAACTAACAAACCACCAATTAAGCATGTAAGCTTCTTAGGAATAAAGCATAAAATTGCTCCAAGAACTGCAATAACGCCAGGTAATAAATCCATAATGACAATTGGGTCTGCAATCATTTCCGCCGATCCGCCACCAATGGCATTAATCCAGTCAGATCCAGTATTATACCATGCAAGATATTCAATGAATAAACTTGCAATAATTCCGACAATAGCGAGGAATCCTCCCATAAAACTTAAAGTTTTTCCCATTTTTTCCCATCTGACAAAATTTATGCATTATATTATGCAATATATTGAATCATTTGTATGCTTAAAATTTTTCGTAGTCATAGTTTAAGAGTAGACAAATTTGTTTTTCATTCGCATACCAAATTTATTTAACAAGATTTTTCATTAGAAAAGTAAGCCTTCTTATAAAATAAAAACAAAAATCTAAAGATCCAATTTACTGAGAAAGCGAGAGAGTTGTTATAAAATGGGGAAAATTAACCCAATTCAAAAAATAATTGATAAAATTTCTAAATCTATAATGTTTGCTAATATGCCTGGGTTTATCGTAGTCGCATTGGATGTTAATAAACAAATCGCATTTATGAATCCAAATGGTTGCTTTATACTAAATAACAATATATCACCAATAGGGAAGAATTGGTTTGAAAATTTTATTTATGAACCTGAGCGAAAAAAACTTGAAACAGAATTTGAATCCTCAATCTCTGGTAAGATTATTCAACCTATTGAAGAGTGTTTCGTTATTTGTAGTAATTCTGAACGGAAGATTATTCGGTGGTTTCATGATCTACTAAAAGATGGAGAAGATATTATCGGTGTAATCTATTTTGGTGAGGATGTAACTTCGAAAAGGAATATTCAGTTGGAATTAAGACATAGGATTGCTATGGAACAATTGATTGCAGAAATTTCCACTACTTTTTTGGATATATCTCAAACGCCTGATTTGATTGAAGAAAAAATCTTAGATACCCTTGCTAACGTAGGTGTTTTTGTAAATGTTGATCGATGTTCAGTTTTTCTGTTTGATAAGAAGTCTAAAAATTTAGAAAATTTTTATGAATGGAATGCAAAAAGAGTAGAACCTAGCAGCAATAAATTACAAGAATTAAGCGGTAAAGATTTTTCATGGCTTTCAGATTATGTTTTAGAACATAATATAATATATGCTTCAAAAATCACCGATCTACCTGAAAAAATCACACCTTTGAAAAATATTCTTTCCAAGAAACCTTTAAAATCCTTATTACTAATGCCGATGATAAAAAAAAATTATCATTTTGGATTTTTAAGCTTAATAAGTGAATATAATGAGATTATTTGGAGCAGTCAAGATATTAAATTATTACAAACAATTGCAGATCTACTTTCAAATGTATTCTACCACAACAGAATTCAGGAAGATAAGAGAATTTCGCAAAAAAGACTCGATTTCTTTAATAAAGTGGTAGAAACTTCTGGAATAGGTTTTATAATGAGTAATTTCAAGGGAGAAATTAGGTATGCTAATCAAGCTTTGATACAGTTGCTAGGTTATGATCCATCATATGTACTTGAAGGAAAAAGTTGGAAAGAAATTACTTCAAAATATTATTATGATATATTAGAGAAGCAAATATACCCAATTCTACTTCAAGAAGAGATTTGGATGGGTGAAATACCATTATTAGGAAAAGATGGCAATATTATTGAAACACTTATAAACATATTTCTAGTTCGCAATCGAAATAATAAACCCATTCATATGGCCGGAATAATCACTGATATTTCAGAACAAAAAAAGGGACAAATCGAACTACGTGAGAGTGAGCGCAGATTCTCGAACTTAGCTGAAAAATTTCCATTACCATTTGCAATTTCAAATAAAATGGGGAAAATCCTATATATTAATCCGAAATTTATTGAAATGTTTGGTTATACACTCGAAGATATTCCCACCAATGAAGCTTGGATGAACATAGCATATCCTGATCATGATTATCGAGCCAAGGTAGATGAATACTGGAAAAAATCTAAAGCTGGGGTTATAAAACCTCGAGGAAATAAAGCAGTGTGTAAAAACGGCCAAATTCGCAGAGTAATGTTTAGAGAATTCGAAATTGGAGATGACGAGTTAGTTGCTATAGTCGAAGAGGTTAAGAAATAAGAAAAAATTATTTTTATATTTAATTTAATCCCTTTGTGATTTTAATCTGGCTATTTCCTTTTCTAAATCTGTTATTTCTCCGGTATCTGATAATCCAGGAACTGATGGCAAAGCTTGTCGTGTATCTAAAGATAATTCAGCGTCAACTTCTGCAAGTGCCATATCTACTTCATCATCGGTTACTCCGGTTGAAGAAGCATCATCCGAAATCTCTAATTGTTCAGAAGTCTCTCCGAACATTGCCTCCATATTTCCAAAACCGAGATCTAATTGAGATAATATTTTTCCTAACTCTGGAGCTTTAACTGAATTTTGAAGATCACCCAAAACACCAACAATTTCTTGCGCGACACCTGAAAAATCATTCATAGCTTTAGCTTGTTGAAGTTTGAATTGAACTCCATCAAGTCTAACACGGAAGTTCTCTGTAGAATGAGACCATTTCGTGAATTGTAGGCATGATTTCATGTGAAGCCTGGACCCCGGAATATCACCATTTGTTCTTCTTTCAATGGCTTTTTTCTTGGCCAATTTTGCTTGTTGATCCATTTTTCTTATCTGCCTTTGGAGCCTTCGATTAAATATTTTAAGGCTTGTTATGGTTGATCGCACTGGATCATCACTACCTTTTCTTCGATCACCGCTTAACCAACCTGCAAATCTTTTTATTGAGCCCATATCAGTTTTTCCTTGTTTTATTAATTTTTTTAAATATTTTTCTTATTTATTAGGAGTAAATTCCTTCTAAAAAATTCTTATATTACCATAAAATAAGTTAGGTAAGTTAGGTGAATATCAATGAATTTAGAAAATGAAATCAAGTGGGATTTGAGCGAACTTTTTCCGGGTCCCAATCATCCAAAAATTGTAGAATCGCAAAAAAACCTTATGGAAATGACAGATAAATTAATATTAATATACAAAGGAAAGATAAACATTCCAGATTTCTCTGCTAATGATTTGTTGAACCTTATCCAAGAAAAAGAAAATTTTCTAACTGAGTTATCTGAACTGAGGTCATTTTCTGAGCTTTCTTTTGCTGCTAATATGACATTACACGAAAATCAAGATTTACACACTAAGATTACAAGCTTTCTTACAGATTTAAAAAAGAAAACTGCATTTATCTCACTCGAAATCGGCAAATATGTTTTTGAACATAAAAAACTAATCCAAGATCCAGTTCTTTCTAATTATAAACATCATCTTGAAATAATTCTACGTTCATATCCGCATCAATTGTCTGAAATAGAAGAGCAATTGATACTTGAAAAAGATCAATTTGGAGTGGAAGCTTGGAGTCAAATTCAAGGATCATGGTTAAACACTCGAATGATAGATGTTGAAGTAGAAGGGGAATTGAAAAGCCTTTCTTATGGAAAAGCAAACGGTCTTTTAACTCATCCAGATAGAAAAACACGAACTTCAGTAAATAAGGGGATCTATGGATTACTAGGAAAGCAAAATGAAATTTTCTCATCAGCATTACGTAATGTCTGCGGTGATTGGCTAAAAACTTCAAAAAGAAGAAAATTTGACAACGCAATGCATCAGAGTTTAATTGATAGTGACCTTGAACAATCAATAATAGATAATTTAATGAAAACTATTGAAAACAATGTTGGATTATATAGAAGATATTTGAATTATAAAGCTACTCTAATGAATCTACCAAAATTAGGGTGTGAAGATGTAGTGGCGCCTCTTTCTGATTCTCCTAATAAAAAAATTGAATGGGATTCCGCAAAAGAACTAATTCTTCAAGCGTATGGAAATGTTGATAAAGAATTTAAGAAAATCGTTGAGGATATGTATGAAAAATCTCATATTGATGCAAGTCCAAGATATGGAAAACGAAATGGTGCTTTTTGTTCTACATGGTACAAAGGTCGTTCTGCATTCATTCTCACATCATATAATGAAGACATGAATAGTATATATACGCTTGCTCATGAGTTGGGCCATGCAATTCATGATTATTACAATACTAAAAATAACACTAATCTTAATACTGATATTTCAATGGTAGTGGCTGAAACCGCTTCAATTTTTGGTGAACTGCTTATGACTGACCTGTTTTTAAATGAAAAATCGATATCGAATTCAGAAAAACGTTCAATTCTAGCACATGTTTTAGATGGAGCAGGAATGGCAACTTTTCAAGTTTCTGCGCGTGTTTGGTTTGAGCAATCACTTTATGATTCAATTGAAAATGGGGTACATTTAGATGGGGAAACAATTTCCAAATTATGGTGTGAGGCTAGAAATAGGATTTATGGGGATGCAATTGAATGGTTCGATGAAATGCGGTGGGAATGGGCAATGAAACCGCATTATTACATCCCTAATTTTCGTTTCTACAATTATCCTTATGTTTACGCACAGCTTTTTGTATACGCGTTGTATCAGATCTATAAAAAAGAAGGTGCTGAATTTATCAAGAAATTCAAGAAGATCTTATCCGCGGGAAGCACATTATCTCCTAAAGAAATCGGAGAGATTATTGGTTTTGATATAACCAAGCCAGAATTCTGGGAATTAGGTATGAAGCAGTACGAATATTTTGTCAAGGAACTTGAAAGTCTAAAATAGCATTAAATAATATATTTTCAAACATAACATTATTTTAGATTTAATTTTTTTTTTAATATAATATAGGAAAGCGTGAAAAATGGGAAGCCTGAAAAATTTTGCGATGTGGTTATCGGGGGGTTATCAGAAACAGAATGAAACATCTCCTTTGATTAAGATCAAGGTTTTTAATAAACGTCTGGCAAGACAAATTGGAAAAATGGAGATTCAAGAACGTACAGCAAAGAAAAAGGCGATTACTGCCCGAAAAAATGGTGATATTGCTGGTTCAAAACTCCATATAAAAAGTTCATTGCAATACAGAAAATGGGCTCATTCAACAGAAAATTTTCGCGTTCGAATGGAAGGAGTACGATATCGATTAGAACAAGCAAAAGCGATGAAGGATTTCTCGCACGTTGCAGAAGATATTGTAGGAACTCTACAAGGTTTACAAGAACAGGTAAAAATGCCGGAAATTGCAAAGCTTCTATCGCAAATGGATTTAGGATTTGGAAACATGGAAAGTATGTTCGGGGAAACTTCAGAACAACTGGAAATTACGGATGATGCATCTTCAACAGGAGTTACTGATGATGAAGTGAATTTGGCTCTCGCTGAAGTTGATTCAGAATTGAGTATAGAATCTGGAATTTCACTTCCAAGTGTTCCTGTAGGAGTTAATGCAGAAGCACAAATTGATGACTTAGAAAAAGAAATTAAAAAATTGAAACAACAACGCCGAACTTAATTTTAAAAATACATTTTTTTATTGATCATAATCAAAATTTTATATGGTGATATGAAATATGAATAGCATTTTAATTGCAATTCTTGAGATTTTAATTGCAGTAGGTTTAATAGGTTTTTGGATTTATTTCTTTTTAGTTGAAAATAAGAATCCCGAGAAATCCAAGGTTTATTTAGGGTTCGAACGATCGTTTCCAGTTCCTGATTTAGGATGGGCTACTCCAAGTTTGATAATAGCCGCAATCGGTCTTTTGTCTGAACAACCCTTTGGAATATTTTTTACAATTACATCGGGTAGTGCTTTACTCTTCTTAGGTTTGCTAGATATCTCTTTCAACATTCAAAACGGGGGGTATACAACAAATATTGGTGATACAATCATGAATTTATTCATAAACCTTGTCTGTATTATTTTTGGGCCATTATTCATGATTTTTGCTTGGGGGCAATTATAATTTTTTTTTTTTTATTTAACTTTTTAATGAAAATACAATGTAGTTAAAGATGGTAAAAATGGAAAATTTATATTTTAAAGATAAAATTGCAATAATTTGCGGAGGATCTAAGGGAATGGGAAAAGAAACTTCAAAGCTTATTGTAAAAATGGGCGGTAGTGTGCTTATTATTGCACGAGATGCAGAAGTATTAAAAACTGTTGCAGAAGAATTAAATAAATTAAAAGTAACAGAAACACAATTTGTTGAATTCTTCTCATGTGACACTACTGATATGGCAAAACTAAAGCCTCTAATTGAAGATTTCATCGAAAATCACAGAGTTCCCGATTATTTACTAAACCTAGTTGGGTATGCATATCCTCAATATATTGAAAAATTAACTTTGGATGATTTTAAGAAAAATATGGATGTAAATTACTATGGGCAATTAGTTCCGATCTTAACTCTTCTTCCTTATTTTATGAAAGAAAAGCGCGGATACATCGCAAATACAAGTTCAATGATGGGATATTTTGGGATGATGAGTTATGCTACGTATTGTCCCTCTAAATTTGCGATAGTTGGTTTGACAGAAGCTCTACGTCATGAATTAAAACCGCATAATATTAGATTTTCAATTCTTTATCCTCCAGACACAGATACTCCTGGAATGGCAATAGAAAATGAAACTAAGCCAGAAGAGTGTAAAATTTTATCGGAAAACGTAAAATTATTTAGTGCTGAAGAAGTTGCTAAAGTTTTTATTAAGGGTATAAGAAAGAGAAAATACAATATTTTACCGGGAGAGGCTAAGATGGTGTGGTTATTGTATCGTTATATGCCTCGTCTTGTTCGATTTTTCCTGGATGGAGATTATAAGAAAGCACGAAAAAAACTTGGAAAAGTATAATTTGTAATAATTATTTATATTTTTTCGACAAAAAAGAAACTTTTTTACCTTATTTAGAATTATTTTAATAAACAATACAAAAAAGGTAAGAATAATTTGAAAAAAAACATGAGTCCGCAAATTAATCTTAGTGGCTTATCCATCTTTTGAGATAAGTTCTCAATCCACCGACAATAATTTACAGATAGATACGACATTATCCGCCAAAAAAAACAT